>DASXSW010000040.1:0-5141 GCA_036505755.1 Binatia bacterium
ATCGTGGACGGTGTGGTGGCCTCGATCCAGGGTGGACATAATGATGCACAGATCAGGACAGTTTTTTTCTACCTGATTATCGAGTTGTTTCTCTTCCTCCTCGGCACTGCCCTCAATCACTCGCGCCGACTGGTTCAGCAACTGATCCAACTCCAGCTCGCCAACCGCGTCCGCGGTGAGATCATTGGCAAGGCACTGACATTGGAGCTGGCTTTCTTCGAGCATCCCGATTATTACGACCGACTGCAAAATGCCCGCCGCGAGGGCAGCTACAAACCCGTAGAACTGATCAACGACACGTTCCAAATCGTCCAGAACGTGATCACGATGATCTCGTTTGCTGCGCTCTTTTTTCGCTTCAGCCCATGGCTCGTAGTGATTCTTTTGGCAACGAGCATTCCCGCTTTCATTGCCGAGACCCGGTTTTCCGAACAAGGCTTTAGACTGCTCACCCGTCGGGCCCCCGAAACGCGACAGATCAATTACCTGGGGCGGCTGCTGACAGAAGATTCGGCGGCGAAAGAAATCAAACTCTTCAATCTCGGTGATACTCTGCTCAAGCGCTGCATGGCACTGTTCGATAAGTTCTTCCGGGAAGACAAATCACTCGCTGTCAGGCGTGCGGTCGTCGGCTTTGGTTTGGGGCTCATCGCGACGGCGGGATTTTACGGTTCCTACGCATGGATCGTCTGGCATACCGTCCAGGGAACTATCTCGCTTGGAGACATGACGCTTTACCTGAGCATATTTCGCCAGGGCCAATCGACATTTCAATCCATTCTCGCCGCCGTCGGCAGCATTTATGAGAACAATCTATTCATGGCCAACTATTTTGATTTTCTCGATTTGAAGCCGCAGATGCGTATCGGAGCGCAACAACAGAAGCTGCCGGTGCCGCTGCGCCGCGGCATTGAATTTCGTGGCGTGGGATTTCGCTATCCGGAGAGCGAGGATTGGGCGCTGCGCGGTATCGACTTACATATTCGCCCGGGCGAGAAAATCGCTCTGGTGGGACACAACGGCGCGGGAAAAACCACAGTGATCAAACTGTTGAGTCGCCTCTACGATCCCACGGAGGGCGACATCTTGATCGACGGCGTCGACATTCGTGAGCTCGATCCGGTCGATCTCAGGCAAAAAATCGGCGTGATCTTTCAAGACTTCGTGCGCTATCACTTGCCGGCGAGCGAAAACATCGGTTTCGGCCAGATCGAAGCCGCGCATCGGATGGACAAGATTGTCGAATCAGCTCGCAAGAGTGGCGCTCATGCAATTATCGAGAATCTCCCGGAGGGTTACCAAACGATGCTCGGCCGCTGGTTTCACGGCGGTCATGAACTCTCGATAGGCCAGTGGCAGAGAATTGCCCTCGCTCGCGCGTTCATGCGCGATGCGGAAATACTGGTTTTGGACGAGCCCACGGCGTCGTTGGACGCCCAGACCGAGTACGAAATCTTCCGTCACTTCCAAGAGCTCACCGAAGGGAAAATGGCGATTCTCATCTCGCATCGGTTTTCCACGGTGCGGATGGCCGACCGCATCGTCGTCATCCAGGGAGGGGGGATTGTGGAAAGTGGCAGCCATCAAGAGTTGCTGGGGCAGGAGGGTATCTATGCCGAGCTGTTCGGCATGCAGGCGGAAGGGTATCGTTAGTGTGACAAAGAAATCTCTCTTGGCTGGACTTGCGAGCAGGAAGAATCTCTGCGTAGAGTGTCGCTGCGCGAAATTCCGTGGCGGCGTAACCAATGGTTCGACCCGTTCAAGCGGTTTAAATCGTTTCAGACGTTGCAAATTGTGAGAGATATACGAAGAGCGACTGATTTGTCCCAGGTAACGTGGCAATGAATCGCCGGTGCTATTTTCTGTCCGCCTTCGTGGGGCTTTTCCTCTTTCCAATTTCGACGGGTTGGAGCGCTGAAGCATTTCGAGTGGGATTCCCCTCGCTTGCCACCGGTTTCGCGCCGTCATGGGTGGCGGCCGACAAAGCGATCTGGAAAAAACATGGCCTCGAGGTGGAATTGATTTTTTTGCGGGGCGGATCGCGCACGGTCTCAGCTCTGATCGGTGGCAGCGTCGATTTTATCATCGGCTCGGATCTCGGTGTGACCGCGGCGCTACTTCAGGGCGCGGCTCTCACCCGAGTCGGCGTGACGACCAATACTTTGGGATATTCGATGGTCACCCAACCCAACATCAAGACGCTTCGCGATCTCAAAGGAAAAGTAGTCGGCATCACTCCCGGGCGTGACGCCGCCTATGCCCGAGTCGTAAAGCTTTTGCGTGACAATGGCATGGACGCGAGTAAAGACGTGAGCTTTCTTTCCGTCGGCGACGGCGGCCCGGCGGCGAGAGTGGCGGCACTATCCAGCGGCGTCATCCAGGCGACGATGTTTACGCCGCCCTCGGATATGATCTCCGAGAAAGCGGGCATGCGCATTCTCACGAAAATCGACGTGGCAAACGTCGGCGGCGGCTTGAACACGTCAACGGCCATTTTGCAGAAAAGCAGGCCGCAAGTTCTGCGCTTTCTGCGCGGCTACATGGAAGCCATTCGATACCTGAAATCTCACAAGGACGAGAGCCTAAAAATATTTTCCAAGTATGTGCGCAATCCAGATTTGGCCATCATGGCCTATCTTTACGAGGAGATCTCGAGCCGCGTTGAAACTGGACTGCGCCCGCAAGCCGAAGCGGTTCGCGCTTTGTTGGATCTAGCGGCGCAGGATTTTCCACAGGCCAAACGCTTGACCGAAAAAGACAACTGGGATCTGAGTCTGATCGACGAGATCCAAAAGTCCGGCTTCTTGGATCAACTTCAGCGATAATCGCAAAGCCAACCTCGCGTCGCTGGCTTTCATTGACTGGAAACAATCCGGATGGTAACCGGCCTCATCTAAATTTCGCCCGAGAAAGGAGTCCCGCATGCTCGTCGGTGAATTGGAACAGGTGCCGATCCCTTCGTTGCCAGTGATCAAAAGCGGTTTGGACATTCTTTCGCTGCAATATCCCCAAGCCAAACAAACAGATCCAAACCTGATTATCGATGCGACAATCGTTCGACGGATCGAGCAGAGGGGTTTTATCGACGCACTTTACAAGAAATGAAGACAAGCTCATCATGACCTTAGTGCCGTTGCTGCTGAAAGTCACTCGCCCACGGGTCGGGTTCACAGGTGATAAATTGAAAAGGTGTAAAGATGGCAATCAAGCTCTACTGGGGTAGCGGCAGCCCGTTTGCCTGGCGCGTGATGTTGACGCTGGAAGTCAAGGGGCTCCCCTATGAGTCAAAGCTTTTGGAGTTTTCCAAAGGCGAACATAAGGCGGCAGATTATTTGCGGCTCAATCCGCGCGGCAAGGTGCCGACCCTGCAGGACGACGACTTTGTCTTGTACGAGTCGCTCGCGATCATGACGTACTTGGATCGCCGGTATCCCGAGCCGCCGATCTTCGGCCGTTCACCACAAGAGGCGGGCCTGATCTGGCGCTCGATTTGTGAAGCGGAATCATATCTTGTCGATGCCGCAAATAAGCTGGTGCGTCCGATATTTTTTGGCGAGGGTCTGGATAACGTCGAGGAAATCCAGCAGGCGGCCAAGACGGTGCGTGGGGAGCTTAAGACTCTCGATGATCGGCTGACTCATGCTCGCTGGCTAGTGGGCGATAAACTTTCGGCCGCCGATATCAGCGTCTTCCCGTTGACTCAACTGGTTCTGCGAGCTGCCAATAAAGAGCCAGCCGTGCCGCTGAACTTGATGCTTCTGCCACTCGATCGGACGTATCCACACGTCGCGTCTTGGATTCAGCGGATCGAAGCGGTGCCGGGTTATGAACGTACTTATCCGCCCCACTGGAGAACACAGTAACATTCGCGGATTTTGCAATTAGTAAGTCCCTTAGTTAGGAACTTACTGCTGGGCGACGTATTAGGAAACAAAAGCCGATAGCGGTCGCTCACCTGTGTCTCGGCTTTGGTTCAACGCTCTGCCAATTTCCTTGAACGCCGGCGAGGATCACGCGTCACTCAAGGAATGAGAGCTAGAGCCAAATCTCTAACGTGTCGCGCATGAGCAATACCGTTTTGAAAGCGGTCTTTTGCGGCTTGCTCCGCGTCGGGACTGCCCTGGGCAGAAGTGAATGCGCTAAAAAACACTTTGAAAATCGTTTCGACGGTTTCGGCATAGGCCCGCTTGATCGACTCTTGCTCGCTCATGAGATCTCTCCCTGTCTCAAAAAATTTTAGCCGATTGGATCGTCCTGCACAGTAACACTGGCAGAGTGTGCCGGCCAAGAACTAAAAATTTGTTGTAAGCACAGAAGGTAATCGAGAGACAACGTGGTTGGGCTGGTTGCCGATCGAAACGGGGATCAACCGGGACCGGGCAGAAAGTTTGACTCGGTGGTCCGATGTTTAGCAGGAAAAGAATGGGAAAAGGGGATAAATAACATCCCCTTTTTCGTTACTAGCGGAAATGAGAACCGATTTAGCTGACTTTTTTGAGTTGTCTTCGCGTGATGTCTATTGGCGCACAAGGTGCGACTCAGTCCGCTTTGTCTTTTTTAGACTCTCCTGACGATGAGCCGCCGCCCTGTTGAGCCACCTCAGGACATCCGGCAAGTGCCAGCAACGATACCAGCAAAACCGCGCAGCAAATTCTCTTCATGATCGTCATTATTGATAGCCTCCCTCTTAGAGTTTGTCGAACATGTTGACCGGCATGTCCGCTGCTGGTGGTGCCGCAATTGCGATGCCATCGACACAGCGCTATATAGTGTCGACAAATCAATGAATTAGGCATATCGACTGACGTGGTGGATGTTGCAAGTTAACACGCCGCATTCGATAGCGCCCATCTCAACGACGCAACTATCGAGTATGTCAAATTTTAGTGGGCCGTTGCAAAAATCGACATGCCGCGGCAAATTGCAACATCGATTTGGCGCAGACGTATAAACTTTTCATAATGCATCGAGGTTGCTTACTTATAGCGACGATTGAAATGGATCGAGAGCTGTCATGAGGCTCGGAACAAAACTCGTTCTTTGTTTGGTGCTGACTTTGATCGCCACCATGCTTGTCCACGGTTATTTGATCATTCAACAGGACAGAGAAAATATTCTGAGAGAAATGCGAGTGGGAATGA
>DASXSW010000041.1:0-5641 GCA_036505755.1 Binatia bacterium
CCGCCACACGGCGGCGGCGCTCCGTTTTGTCGTCGAAGGCGACGGCACTGGCTATACCAATGTCGAAGGCGAAGAGATGCTGATGGAACCCGGCGATTTGGTCCTGACGCCGAACTGGACCTGGCACGACCATTTCAACCCGGGGAAAAATAACATTGTCTGGCTGGATGTGCTCGATGCCCATCTGACCCGTCATCTCGACGCTGGGTTTCATGAAAATTACGCAGAAGGTCCGGCGCAACCGATCGTCAAGCGCGACGGCTACTGCAAACAGCAGTATGGTGCGATCCGCCCGCGAATGACCCGTACAAGCAACGCGGCGCTGCCCTACACCTATAAATGGCGGGATACGTTGAAAGCGCTGAACGAAGTCGCCGCGGCGGGCGCAGTCGATCCGCATGACAGCGTTTTGTTGGAATACACCCACCCGGTCACCGGCGGTCCAACGATGCCGACCATCGGTTGCTGGATTCAAATGATACCGCCGGGCGAGTCAACGAAACCCCACCGCCACACGAGCAGCACCATCTATCATGTCGTCCAGGGACAGGGCGTTACATCAGTGGGAAAATCAAAGGGCGCGACAAAAGACTTGGCCTGGAACGCGCATGACTGCTTCTTCGTGCCGTCGTGGAATTGGCATCACTTCAAGAATACATCGAACAAGGAGCCGGCGATCATTTTCTCGGTTACCGACCGGCCGGTGCTCGAAAGCCTGGGGCTGTTCCGCGAAGAGGAAGCCTGAGTAACAAAAGGATCGAGCATTTCGTGGTGAATCCAGTGAATTCAATTTTCCCAAACTAATAAGGAGGAACTCATGGCAACAGTCGCTGAATTAAAAAAGACGGTAAAAGGATTGCTCATGCCAATCCCGGCGGTGTTCGACGGCAAGGGAGAACCGGATTTGCCGATGATGGAAAAATTGACCGACTGGTATTTGGACTCCGGCGTCCATGGATTTTTCATTCTCGGATCGCAAGGCCAGGGCCCGGCGACCACGATCGAACAACGCAAATCGATCGCCGAGACGGTGGTCCGCCGCGTCAACAAGCGCGTGCCGTGCATCGTGCAGATCGGCGCGGTGGAGCCGTACACCAGCATCGAGCTCGGCCATCACGCCAAACAGATCGGCGCCGATGGCGTCGGCATCGTCGGCCCCTACTACTACAGCGACCGCAACGAGTGGGAATTGATCGAGCACTACAAAGTGGTCGACAAAGAAGTGAACATGCCGATTCTGCTCTACAACAATCCCGAATATTCCGGCTATCCGATTCCGCCGGCTATGATGAAGAAAATGCGCGATGAGATGCCGAACATTTTTGCCGCAAAGCTCGCCATGGGCAACATCGACCAGGCCGTGAATTACCTGCGCGTGCTCTCGCGCGAGTTCGTCATTTTCATTCCGATCACCCAGATGCTGCCGGGCATGCTCGTCGGCGTCGCCGGCAGCATCGCAGCAGGCTCGCCCGTCACGGTGCCGGAGGCTGGCGTGCAATTGATCGAAGCGATCTGGGATAAGGATTTAGACCGGGCGCAAAAGATCCAGGTCTTGCTGCTCGAACACGGCGAACGCATCGCGCCGATCCGCGCCTACGGCAGAAGAATCACTTTGGAAGGGCTGCGCCTACGCGGCCTGGCGGTGAAAGAATATCCGCGCTGGCCTACCAAGCCGCTGTCGGCGGAACATATGAAGCTCTACGAAGACAACATGAAGCGCTTCCTCGACGAGCTCGCGGAACTGACACCCGCGCGGAAGAAAAAGGTGGCGATGTAAGGAAGACTTGGAGTGATGGAGAGCTGGAGTGCTGGGGTTTAGACACATCACTCCATTACTCCAGCACTCCAATACTCCAACTCTTATGCGAATGAAGTCATCTGTCTTCAGAGGGGACTCGTTTCATGCCACGTCCGTATAAATGCATTTCCAGTGACGGCCACATCGATCTCAACCCTGACATTTGGCGGGATCGCGTGCAGGCAAAATGGCGCGACCGAGCGCCGAAACGCGTGAAGATGCCCAACGGCTCCGACGCTGTGGTGATCGATGGTGGCAAGCCCAATACCATCGGTATCACTCGCAGCGTCCGCGTGCCGCACGCGGACCTCGCCAAACAAGTTCCGACCTTTGAAACCTGTGCAGGGACCGGCACACCCCAACAACGCCTCGCCGAACAGGATCAGGACGGCATCGACTGCGAGATCTTATTTTCTCAGATCACGTTCGTGTTGCGACAGACCAAAGACGACGATTTTTATCGAGACTGTATTCGCGCCTACAATGAATTTCTTGGCGAAGAATACATGGCGCCGGCGCCGGACCGCATCGTCTGCATGGGCACCATCCCGACGACGAACGTGAATGACGCCGTCAAAGAACTCGAGCACTGCGCCAAGCTCGGCATAAAAGGGGTAAAGCTCGATCGTTATCCGAGCGGCAAGAGCTATCCAACGCCCGAAGACGACAAGTTTTGGGCGGCGGCGCTCGACCTCGGCATAGCGCTTACCAACCACAACAACGGCAATATGGGGTCAGGCAGGGGCGAGCCCGATTTTCTATATCCAAAGGATCCGGGGCACGACGTCCATCAGAAAGACGCTTTCAAATTCTTTACTCGCTTCAGCAACGATGCCATGACCGCGGCGATGCAAATGGCGTTCGCCGGAGTCTGGGACCGCTTTCCCAAACTGCAATTCTACTGGGCCGAAACCATGATCGGTTGGTTGGAGTATGGCCTATGGCAAATCGACGACCACTACCGGCGCTACATCGGCATGATCCACGACAACTGGGGACTCAACAAATTGGAGCGCAAACCGAGTGAATACTTGAAGGATCGTAATTATTGGGGCTTCTTGCACGATCCGGTCGGGGTCAAGCACCGCGACTGCATCGGCTATGACAAACTCATGTGGGGCAGCGACTTCGCCCATGCGGCGAGCGAGTTCCCGAACTCACAAAAGCATTTGGCAGAGGACTTCAAGGGCGTGCCCGAAAATGAAAAGCGCGCGATGACGGTTGATAACTGCGTTCGCTACTTTCGCCTCGACCAATAGACAATTGCACCACGAAGGACACGAAGAGCACGAAGTAAGAAAGTAGGTTTTATGATTTTGGATTTTGTTTATCGTGTAATAAACCCTTCGTGTCCTTCGTGATCTTCGTGGTAAAAACAATCACTCGGACCACCCGCCCAAGGAGAGAACTATGAGCGACGTCGGTACGACGCACGAAGATCTGGAACGATTTCTCGCCGAACATCACCTCGTCGGCGCCGGTCTGAGGCGCGACGGACGGGCGGCGCCGCGTCAGGGCAATACTGCCGCGCATTGGAAATGGGACGGCATCTTCCGCGGCTTGATGCGCTCCGGTGAGATCGTCACTGTCGGGCCGAACGGCATGACCGGCATGCGCTCTGTCGTCGGCATCGAGGCGCGCAAGTTTCCAATCTGGATGAACGCGCAAATCCTCATGCCCGGCGAGCGCACCCAGGCGCACCGCAACCTGCGCAGCGAGACACGCCTGGTCTGCCAAGCGCCCAAGGACGCTGTCTTCGTTTGTGAGTATGAAGCCTACCCGATGCAGCGCGGTGACGTCGTCATCAGCCCGGCATGGACTTTTCACGACCACTGGAACAAAGATACCACGCCGGCGATCTGGATCGACGGCTACGACAACGGCTACAACCCGAATGTAAACGTCAACGAGCGCATGCCCAACGACGAGCCGTACGAGGAAATTAAAAAACCGGCGGCCTACGGTCAACGTACACTCGGTCTAGCGCGGCCGATATCCAACCAAGCACCTTTTCCGCTGCCGCCGATGCGCTACCCGTGGGCCGATACGCACGCGGCGCTGATGGCGCTCAGAGAAAACGGCGAGACGGATCTTTATGATGGAATCACGATCATGCTCGCGAGTCCGGTGGACGGCGGCCCTACGCTGCCGACGATCGCCTGGCAAGCGCAGTTGCTAGCCAAAAAACAAAGAACCCTGCCGCACCGCCATAACAGCACGACTTTCTACTTCGCCTTCGAGGGCGAAGGCGAAGTGGTCATCGAAAGCGAGCGCTTGCAATATCATCAGGGCGATATCTTCGCCGTGCCCGCTTGGACCTGGCATCATCACGAGAACACCAACGACGATGACACGATTCTTTTCTCCATCGACGATTGGCCGGCGATGAAGAAGCTTGGCTTCTACATGAAAGAAGAGGCGAAGGGATTTTGAAACGGGTAGGTTTGAAACCTGCCCCTACGCCTAGATTCCGGCACCGTTACAATTCCCCGCCACATATTTTCGTAGGGGCGGGTTTGAAACCCGCCCCCCCTCCCTCTGTAGAGTCCTAACCTGGATTCGTGTATGAGAATCAACGCCATGGCGAAACCTTCGTCCACCGTTGAAAAAGCTGAGCCGGATAGCGTAACCAAGAGAGAAGGATGCTCTGCGCCGGCCAAAATCGCCGTGCGGCTCGACGGACTGTGGAAAACCTATCCTGGCGGATCGAACCCAGCGGTTAGCGATCTGTCACTCGATGTCTACGACGGCGAAATTCTCACCTTGTTGGGTCCCAGCGGCTGCGGCAAGACCACAACTTTGCGTATGGTGGCGGGCTTGGAGACGCCCGATGCTGGGAGAAGGAGTAATCATGCAAGTCGCCGGAAAATCTGAGATCGTTGCGACAATTTTATCGGTCGTTCTATCCGTCATATTGGCGCGCTCGGTCTTCGGCGCTGCCGCGCCGGCGAATTTCGAACAGGAATGGTCCAAGCTTGTGGCCGCGGCGAAACAGGAAGGAACACTCTCGGTCGCCTCCGGCGGCGCGCCCTCGCGCCAGTATCGTCCCGTAATAGATGTGTTCTCGAAAAAGTTCGGCGTGAAAGTCGAAGTCTCAACCGGCAACGCCACCGACACGGTCAACCGGGTGCTCGCGGAACGAAAAGCGGGAAGATACATCATGGATGTCGCATTGATCAGCAGCCGGGAAAACAATCAGCGGTTGGTTCCCTCGGAATCGTTGGTCCCGTTTGCGCCTCTACTGATCCATCCTGAAGTGTTGGACACTTCCAATTGGTACCTCGGCCGGTATTGGTACGCTGACAAAGCATCCGCCTACGTATTTATCTACCATGTGACCAAGGAAGATCAGTACGAGACTTGGTACAACACTGAGAAGCTCAAAGAAGCCGACGTCGCGTCACTAAGGAAACAGACCGATTTTTTCGACCCGCGCTGGAAAGGCAAGATCCTCGGACAGGGAATGGGCGACCCATCGGGCATAAGGCAGATGATCGACAGTTACTTCGAACCGGACCGAGGTCAGGAATGGGTGCGCACCTACCTTCTGAACGCGGGTGTGACGTTTTCGGATGATCGTCGGATTCTGGAGACCTGGCTCGTAGGTGGGAGATTTCCGCTCCAGGCTGTCGTCACCGGCACTGAGGAACTCACGGCACTGGCGAAAAAAGGACTCCCTATTAAGCAGATCTTTCTGCCCAAACAAGTAGGGTTGGTGCGGGCGGGCGGCTCCGGCTGCTGCATATCGGTGTTTTCGAATGCGCCGCATCCGAACGCAGCGAAGCTCTTCGCGAACTGGTTCCTTTCGAAAGAAGGGCAAACATTGACGCACACTCTAATACC
>DASXSW010000042.1:0-15925 GCA_036505755.1 Binatia bacterium
AACTTAGCGCCTTCGGTGTTCTCATGTTCACGATTCTAATTATCCTCGTCTCAATCGCGCAGAACGTCAGCGCGCGGTACGGAATCCAGGAGCGGGTGTAAGAGGTGACGCGCCGCTTGGTAATGACTTCAGCGCACTCCCGGTTCGTATAATAATTTATACACATATGTAGGAAGGTACCTTCAGAAGCAAATTGCGCGATTGTCGCGTCGAGAAAGTAGCCTAAAAATCGAGGACTTAAATTGGTCAGTGTTATTTGGCATCAGGGTTGCCTTCCTAAAGAGGTGAAGGGAGGAGAAAATTATGATCACCCTCAAAAGAATTCTCGCCCCGACGGATTTTTCTATTATTACCGTGCCGGCAGTCGGTTACGCGCTGTCGCTTGCGCGGGAGCTTGGCGGCGAAGTCACTGTACTCCACGCTCTTCCAACCGAAGTCATGAAAGAGCAGTTTATGAACCAGATTGCCCCGGGGGATCTAGCTGGACCTGCGGCGGCGCCGGTTGGTCTTACTCACCAGCCTGATTTGGAGGGCATCTTCGAAAGAAAGAAGCAAGTTCTCCATACCTTCCTGGAGCAAAGGATCTCCAGCGACCTTCTTAGGGCGGTAAAGGTAAATGCTGTCATCAGGATCGGCAAAGTTGCTGAAGAGATCGTCGCCGTGGCGAAAGAGGAGCAGTGTGATCTCATCGTAATGACAAGCCATGGAAGTCGCCTGCGAAGGCTACTGCACGCTAGCTTCACCGACCGCGTCATTTTACTGGCGCCATGTCCGGTCCTATCGATTCAGCCCTGGACTGAGATTAGGACAGAAGAAAATAAACGAGTGCCCGTAAAGCTCATCGACAAGTGGGCTGCCTAATTGCTCGTCTCCAACCGGCCCATCCGACGCGGTGGGCCGCGGGGCTCCCAAGATCAGACTTCAGAGTCTGAATCAATCCTCGCTCGGAAAACCCGCGTGCAAATCTTTATAAAGTAGCCGGTGAAACAGATGTTCTCCGGCTTCGCGCCGGACTGAGAGTCGGCCGGCGTTGTACGAGCGCGAGCTCAAGCCACGCTGCACGGACTCGCAGATCGCAACGTCTTCGGCTTGAATCTGCTCGCTCACCATGATGCTCGCGCGATTTTTTTCGCGGACCGATTCGGAAACATCCGCAAAATAGTAGTCGAAAATGACTTCGGTTCGATCGACCGATCGCGGCATCACGAAGTTCGTGTCCATCACGACGTCGTAAATATTGATCATGAAATTGGGATAGATCCAGTAATAGTACGCTCGCTTTCCCGCACGGACTGCGGCGGTTTTCGAGTCGCCTTTATTTGTTGCGATGGGGCTCGATTGCAGGCAGAAGCGCTCGCCGGTCTCAATCGTGTAGTGAGTGTAATCGAGCACGCTGTTCAAATAGCGGTGAATATGCGGGACATGGTACCCGCCGTCGAGATAGTTGTCGACGAAGACTTTCCAGTTGCAGTTGAGTGTGTAATGGCGCCGCTCGAACCAATGAAGTTGTTCAAGGTTCAAACGTTCAAATCGTTCAACGAGATCCTTGCTTAGGAAGTCTTCAAGTGACGGACCTTCAGTCTCCAGTCTCGCGAACACCCGATTGTTCCAGGCCGCGATCTGAACGGGAATTAAGCCGTTGGCGGCGCGGTCGAAATTGGCGACGCCACCAAATTCGGGCGTCAGGACAAGCGCGCCTTCCAGGTTATAGGTCCAGCCGTGATACGGGCACCGGAGGCTTTGCGCGTTTCCTTCGGTTCGTGTCACCACGGCCGCAGCGTGGTGTCGGCAAACATTGAAGAAACCGCGCAGAATTCCATCACTGGCTCTAGTAACGAGCAGCGGTTCGCCAGCGATTTCAGAGGTGAGGTATTGTCCCGGCTCACGTACTTGGTCGGCGCGGCCGACCAGTTGCCACGAGCTGGAAAAGACTGTTCGTTGCTCTAGTTCGAAAATACGAGCATCGGTGTACCACGAAGCTGGCGGGGTCGATGCTTGAGCGAGAGGAGCGTCGGGATTGTAGTTTTCGATAATTTTCCTAATCGAAACTGCCATTCGGTTTTACGCCCCATTTGGTAGATCTGAGATTATGAGAAGCTTATCGCGCCAGTCCAGCGTTTGCCACTTCGCGCCGTGCTTGACATTGCGCGTGATCAACGCATTGACAGCGATATTGGTCCTCAGCGTGATGGTCAAAATCTCCAGGCCTTCATCACGAAAAAATCCATTTCGTGCGGCGATTTCTAATGGCAGGTACTACGGTGGAACCCGTTGAAGCGATTTTGACGTCGTCGACGGCGTTCACTTCCGAGAGTAATGAGGAGAAAAACCAAACTGAAACAGCAAACGCGGGAATGTGAAACGGGGACAGGCAACTTTTTCGCCGACTGTTTTCTCGGGGACTGGCTGCTTTTTGTTTTTTGAAAAAGCTGCCTGTCCCCATGACCGGTGGTCGAAAGTAGCCAGTCCCTCCTCCTGCTGATTCACTTTGGTTGCAAACTTAGGCGCGCTAGGATTCTTATTCTTTTGCCGTCACATGAGCGCCGCCGAACGCTTCGGAGCGGTTACCCACCAGTACTAGGGGTTCAGTTCCGACATTGGTTATCTGGTAGTAGTCTTTGGCGCCGAAAAAGACGATCTCGTTTTTCTCGATGATTCGCTCTTCACCCTTTAGACCCTTGACCGATGCCTTGCCTTGAAGCACAAGAAAAGTCTCGGGCGACATGTGATAGTGCATGTCGGTGTGGTCACCTGGCTGAAAGTAAAGTATCCAGGAACGGAAACTGTCCGTGCCAAAGAGCGGCACGAAGCGTTTGTTTTCGTCATTCGCCATGCGCATCGTCTCGTTAATATTCGCAAATTCCATTAGTTCCTCCGAAGAAATGGCCCTGATTCAGCAGCTTCGTTGCCCTGAAAAATGCTCAGTCCGTCAGATCCAGCAGCACGCCGTCCGGGTCGGAGATCGCGTGCTTGCAGAGTTTGCAACCTTCGAAATTCTTCTGGCGCGTTTCACCCTCGCGACCGACGGCGATTTTGCGTGGAGCGGACGCTGGCGCGGTGGCGGCGAGAGCGTCCAGATCCTTCTTGGTTTGCTCCAGATCGTCGACTTTGTATCCGAAGTGATCGAGACCAGCCATTAATCCACGATAGGAGACCATATCCCAGGGCCGAATGGCGAGATTGACCTTGCCGTCGTTCAGATAAAAGCTGTTGTCGCCCGAAAGCCCCTCGACCGGTTGGAGCTCAAAGACCTTTTGATAAAACTCGGCGATATAGGCCGGGCGGCCGCTGCGGATGCAGATATGATTGATCCAGCGCGGCTGCTCCCAACCGAATTCGACATAACCTTCCCGAACGTTGGCCATGCCTTTTTGCGAGAGGTCGTACTGATTACCATCTGGGTCATGGCCGCGCAAGCCGGCAAATGGCACATGGCTTGGGCTTTGGGCAATCTCGATATCGGGATAATACTGTTTGAAGCGGTCGCGCACTTTGTCGACGTCTTCCACCGCAAAGCCGAAATGGTCGAGCCCCGACCTTATGCCGGGCTGGCGCTGTAAGAGCGCGAGACCGATGACGCCATCACTCAGATGACCGCGATTTTTATTGTAGTTGCCGTGCTCATCGGTCATGCCGTTGGTGATCTTCTTCATGCCAAAGATGGTTTGGTAGAACTTCGCCTCTCGGTCCCAATTCTCGGTCATCACCGCGATATGTCGAATGCTCGCGAACATGATCTTCCCCTCCTTTTGAGTCGGATTCTTGTCAAAGTTGACGGCACGTGTCAACCGACGGCGAAATGGTTCGAGCCTCGGGTTGGAATCGAGAGCCAAGGATTCGCAAATTGTCACCAGGTAACTTGACTTATCCGGACCAAGCGGGTTAGGTGCGGAGGTATCGGTCATGACGATAAAGTCTTTCGATCTTTTGCAGCCGCGTTCGCTTCCTGAGGCAGTCGAGCTGCTTGCGAAGCACGGCGACGAGGCTCGCGTCATCGGGGGCGGCACGACGCTCGTCATCTTAATGAAGCAGCGCGCGCTCTACTATCCGTATTTGGTCGATCTCCAGACGATTCCCGGATTAAACGAAATTAAAAATGAGGCTGACGGCGTGCGCATCGGCGCGCTGGTGACGCATCGAGCGGTCGAGCTTTCTCCGGCGATTCGCCGATCATTCCCAGTAGTGGCGGAAGCATTCAGCCATATCGGCAATGTGCGCGTCCGTGAGACCGCATCGGTCGGTGGTAATCTCGCTCATGCCGATTATCGTCTCGATCCGCCGCCGCCGTTGCTCGTGCTCGGCGCTGAGATTACTGCCTTTGGTCCAAATGGCTCGCGGACAATTGCGCTTAAACATTTCTTCCAGGGCATGTACGAGACGGCGCTTGGGCCGGGAGACATTCTCGTCGATGTCAAAATTCCTTTTTCGCCGGCCAATGGTCGTGCAGTCTACCTCCGTTACAGTAGCCTTTCGGCCACCGATTGGCCTTGTCTGGGTGTTGCGGCGTTTATGACCAAAGACAACGGAAGATGTAAGGAATTGCGGCTCGCGCTCGGCGGAGTAGCGGCGACCCCGATTCTAATTTCCGGTCTTGAGTTTGCTTCGAATCAAAAGCTCGACGAGACGGTGGTGGAAAAAGTGCTGAGTGTCGTTGACGAACAAATTTCGCCTTTTTCCGACCTCCGCGGCTCGGAATGGTACAAACGCCGAATGGCCCGGCTTTTTACCAAGAAGGCGATTACGCAGCTAAGTGCTAATTTAAGGCTACTATGACGAACTTTGCAGTGGTTGGACAATCGGTTCACCGAAAAGACGCGATTGGCGTGCGGATCCGCGATTTGCCGATTCCCCCGGAACAGATACTTTGCGCGCTGGCCGAGAAAGATGGTGCGCCGGTTACTAAGGATTGAAACTTCATGAAGCGCGAAATCACCGTCAGAATAAATCGTCGGTACGAGACCCTTACCGTCGACGACGCGGAAACACTGCTCGAAGTGCTACGCGATCGCTTTAAGCTGTGGAGCGTGCGCGAAGGCTGCGGAGTGGGCGCCTGCGGCACCTGCACGGTGCTGCTGGACGGGCGCCCGGTCAGCTCCTGCTTCTTGCTCGCGGCGCGCGCCGCGGGACATGAGGTCATCACACTCGAAGGACTGAGCGATGGCGAGTCGCTCGACCCCATTCAAGTGGCGTTTGTCGAGCAACGGGCCTTACAGTGCGCCTATTGTACGCCGGGTTTCGTGCTCTCGGTCAAAGCGCTGCTCGGTGAAAATCCCAACCCATCCGACGGCGAAATCCGCGAGTATCTCTCCGGTAATCTCTGCCGTTGCGCCGGCTACGCCGATATTTTGCGTGCGGTGCGCGCGGTGCAGGAAAAACGGAACGGCGCATTCGTACAAAGTTGAGCTCGCCTTCGATAATCTCTTACTGGCCGTCCAGTTCTCGCTACACTCTCTCACATCTGCGTCGAGGATTGTCACATAGGGTCGCGGCGACAAAATTGTTCCGAGTCGATTTAATTTGTTGCTGAAGGGTGTTCCCGCTGATTGCTTAACTCTTTAAAATGGTTGAAAAAAGAAACCGCCGGATGACACTTTGGCCGGTCACGCGTCCGTGGCATGCGATATGCACTACACAAGAAAAGACTATGACGGACGTTTATAAATAATGCATGCTTCTCAAGCCCTTGAGGCGAACTCATTCTCGCGGCGCTCGGGGGCCTTCGATCGGTTATTTGATGCGGCGAAGAAGGATACGGTCATTCGGCTGCGCTGGCCGCTGGTGATTCTCTCGTCTTATCTGCTCTACTATGTTCCCAGCGAGTGGCTGGCGCCAGCCCAAGTTCAAGCGATTCTCATTCTCTATCTTCTCAGTCACTCGACGCTTTATTTCCTAGCCGACGAACTATTCGATTCACCCTATTTTTACGGACCGCTTTTGGCGTTCGATACGATTGTCCTGGTGGCGGTTCTGAGTACGACCGGGACGGCGAGTCCGGATTTTTATATCGCATGTCTGTTTACTCTAATTGTAAGCTGCATCTGCAAGGACGTTCGAGGTCTGCTTGCTGTGACGATATTGGCGCCGCTTGTGTATGGGTATGTCGTTTTTTACACTTCGGAGGATTTCAATCCGAGCATCTATCTCAGGCTCCCTTTCCCATTCGTCATTTCGCTATTCTACGGCTATTTCGCCCAGGTCGAGCGCATCCGACGAGGAGCACAAGAGAAGGAAGAGCAGGTTAAAACGGAGCAGCAAGCTGCCGAAGAAATCCGCCGCCAGCGCGAACGCTTGGAAGTTCTTCACCGGGTCAACGTTTCCGTGGCTTCTACCAACAATACGGCAAGTATACTTACGGCTTTTCTGGAAACAACGCTGATACACCTGCCCTATGCAGCGGCAATTGTCAGGCTAAAGAATCGTGCAACCGGGGCGCTCGAGACAGCCGCCGCGCAGGGTTTTAAGACCAAGGGACTTGACGGGGCAAACGAGTCATTGATCTTCACCGATCGTGTAGTAGAGGAACGAAGGTCGCTGATGGTTCGAAACGTTTTCGCAGACGCGCGCGTTCAAAGCCTGAGCTTTTTTAAGAGCGAAGGGCTCGTATCCTTCCTTGGCGTGCCGTTGATGGCGAACAGCGAAGCGTTGGGCTGTCTGGTATTCCTGACACGCGACGAGCACGAGTTCAGCGAGGAAGAGGTCGATTTCCTATCGACTTTGGCTGGGCAAGCCGCCATCGCGATTCATCACGCGGAGCTTTACCAGCGGAGCCAACAGCAGGCCGAGGAACTGCGCAGCGCACACAAGATCAAAGACGAATTTTTGCGAGTTGTTTCGACCGAGCTCAAGACGCCCTTGAACGTGATTACCGGGTACGCGGACATGTTTTCAGAGGGATTGCTGGGAACCTTGACGCCGATCCAAGAGAAAGCCGTTGAGACGGTTGCAAAACAGTCAAAAGAGCTGCAAGGACTGATCGACACCGTGTTGCAAGTGAGCAACATGGAGGCGGAAACGCTGCATGTGGAGCTGCATGAAGTCAATCTATGGGAGTTCTTCTCCGAACTCAGATCAACTTACGATGGCCCACTGGGGAAAAACGTCAAACTGGTTTGGACTTATCCGTATGACATGCCCTCGGTGCAGGCGGACCGCCGGAAGCTCAAACATATTTTGGAAAATTTAATTAATAATGCGCTTAAGTTCACCGAGCACGGAACGGTGACGGTATCGGCACGGTACCTTGCCTCAAAAAGGCTATTGGAGTTTAAGATTGCTGATACCGGCGCCGGTATTCCGCAGGAGCAATTATCCACTGTCTTCGAGAAGTTCGGGCAAGTGAAAGGCGCCAATCCTTCGATGTCGCATGGAGGAGTTGGCCTGGGACTTTACATCGTTAAGAAATACATGGACCTTCTAGGCGGGAAAATTTATGTCGAGAGTCACGCCGGTGAAGGCTCAACTTTTACGCTTTTGATCCCGGCGCCATTGAAGACGCTATGGTCAGCGCACGAGCAGCTTCTGTTGCCCACCGGAAGTGAAAATTTTGGGCTTGGTTGAGATTGCAGCCGGCAGGAAAGCTTCGAGCCGGCCTCGGATTTCCTCGATAATTTAGTGCGGACCGTCGAAGAACGCGCGGTTGTCTCGCCTCAGATACATTCTGACCCAGATATCATACAAATTATCCGGCCTGTACACGTCGATCTCCTTTCGTCCTTGGGGAGTCTCGACAACCACGCCGATTGAAAGTTCCTGCCAGGCAATACCCAACAATCGTTCGCCCTTCTGACCGACGATGTCTCCAACCGTTCGCAGCAACTGTGATAAACAATGGCCATCTGCGGTACCGCTTTGCTGACGACGGCGAGCTCGCTGTTCCCGTTCGATCCGGTCTAGCTCCCGGACCGAATAACGCAGCCTCTTACCGGTCTGGCTAGCGGAAAGGGCGAAAGATTCCTCATGACCCACCGTACGGGGTGGAATTTTGTTTCGCCATAATTTCTGCAGCCGGTTTTTGCTGATGCGAAAGAGTGGGTTATTACTCTCGCCCTGGTCGTCCGACTTAATCCACACCAAGTAGGCGTCGCCGGTATATTCGAGGTTGAAGGTACTAAGATGCAGATTCTCCAAATCTTGGCCAATGGCGCGTAAGTGGCGGGCGTAATCTGCCGGACTTATTCTTGTGTCCATTTCATTCTTCCGGGGCTGCGCGCCTAATCCAATTGCCGAGCCTGTCGACCCAAGTCGCACCAGGCGCAGCGTGGCTCGCCAAGATGACCGGATCGGTCTTCTAGCTCCACGCACAATTGTATGCACAGGCAGCTTATAGTTGCAATTGAGACAGAAATTGGTAACCGAGACTTCGCGGGCCTTTACCAGTTGTTTAGCGATGGCAAACCCAACAAAATAATTACATTTAGGACACTGACGCGCGCGGTATTTCATGATGCGTGATTGGCTTAGGCGTGGGTTTTATGCGTAACCGCCGCGGAAGTCAAGAAATTTTGTTGCCGTTTTACAACAAATTCTCAATTTTCGTCTGGGATCACATTTTCTCATAGGCCGCTGGTAAATCCTGTCAGCGAGTGTCCATTTGTGGTCAATGTTCGTGCCGGATCCTATCAAACCCTGTTAAATCCACCGCGGTTTTCGATTCCAGCGCTTTATGATAAAAAATTTTCAGATCCTAAACCACGACAAGAGGAATCGTCATGGCAGAAAATATTAGAGTGTTCGACTGTGACGGTCATATTATTGAATCGATCCCCGAGATGGTGCCGTTCTTGGATCCTGTCGATCGTGAAATTGCGCTCAGGCCCTCCAGAAATCGCCAGGGCGTGTTTGCCGGCCTGGATGCGATTCATTATCCGCGCAATGTGCACAAATCGGGCGAAGTTGAAGCACCGCGTCGCCCGCGTGTCGATGCCAGTGATCACCGGAAGGGATCCGGTGAAGACTGGGTTGCTTTCTTGGAGAAGGCAGGAGTTTCGGAAACGGTTCTGTTTCCGTCCGAGGGCCTATCGGTAGGCTTTTTCAACAGGCCGACTACTCCGTGCGGGTGTGCCGAGCCTTCAATGATTATGTCTCGGAACGTTACCGACAAGTCGATAAACGGCTCTATCCGATGGGCCTCATCGCCATGCAGGATGTGAAAGAAGCGGTGAAAGAGCTTCATCGGCTGGTGCTGGACCTCAAGCTCCCCGGTGCGATGCTGCCGTCGCGCGGCTTGCCGCTTCATCTCGGCCATGACTATTACTGGCCGGTCTATGAAGAGGCCGCGAATCTCGGCTGTGCGCTGGGGATTCACGGCGGATCGAGCTTAGGACTTGGCGCCGACACGTTCACCGATGCCTGGGCGGCGCGTGTCTTGCGACATCCGGTGCCGCTGGCGCTGGCGTTTGTGTCGCTGGTTTCTCACGGTGTTTTTGACCGATACAAAGATTTGCGGGTCGGTTTCTTTGAAGGTGGTTGCGCGTGGATCTTGCTGCTTAAGGACCGCATGGACCGCGACGACAATGTCTATACCACGAGCACGGGCAAGTCGCGCGGTCTCAATGATTATCTATCGAGCGGTCAGATCTTAGTCGGTTGCGAAGGCAATGAATGGATTCTCCCTTACGTGATCAAACAGGTCGGCGCCGAGGCTTTTGCCTATGCATCCGATTATCCCCACGAAGTCGATCTCGTAGCAGCGAAACAGATGATTCACGAGACCATTGAGCGGCCGGACTTAACCCACGCCGAGAAGGCCGCAGTGCTGGGAGAGAACGCGAAGAGATTTTTTAGGGTCTAAAAATACTTCGGGTTTAAATCGTTCAAGACGTTCAAAAAGTTCAAACCGATTAGGTAAGAAAGCCGGGTGAGGAAACTCCCCGGCTTTCTTATTGTTGGGGCGAGGCGGGGAAGATGAGGGACTTGATTACGACCGGCACGGCGCCGGATGACTCGATCAGCGCGCCGATGTCGATGTAGTCGAAATCGCTGAGCGCGATGCCGTCGATGGAGATGATCGGGTTTTGCAGCTGCAATTCTTCCTGGAAATGAAGTCCGACAATGCCGCCGATGTCGCCGTCATTTACCAACACCAGCGGGTGACCCTTGGCAAAGATGTCTTTGAGTCCCTTGGCAACGCCGCTGCAGAAGGCCTGCAAGCGGAAGAACGTCGCTGAGCCGTCCCAGTGAAAAGCGACGGCCACCGGCTGACGTCCGTGCAGTAGATCGAGGCGCTGCAGCGCATTGAGCAGCGCGTGACCGACGGCCTCGTTGGTGAAATCGTCTTTGTTTAACGGAAACTCCGGCGCGACGACAGCAATGTTGCGTACGGGAACGGCATCATCTGGTGAAATGAAAACCGTGTTTCCGCTGACTTGAACTGTATACTGAGAGGCGCCGATGACCGTGGCGCGGATCCTTGCCGCTGGCTCCATCACGAGAATCTCTAAGTCGGCCATGCGCCGATGGATCTCATCCGCGATCAACGGTCCCAGGTCGCCGAAGCTCGATTTGGTGCGATTGTAGATAAACTCCGAAACGCCGCCGGAGAACATCAAGCAGTCGATCTCGCCCCGATAAGTTAACGGTGATAGGCGAAGGAGCCCTTTGGTCTCATCGGTTATCGACTCGGGTTTCAGCATCGCAAAAAGTTTGTCTACCATCCCCGCAACCATTTTGCGCGAGTCGTCCTCGGGAATTTTTTGACCCAGTTCCACAGTGAAACCCGCCCAGCCGGCATGTTTTCGCCCAGCTTCCTCGATACGAACCAGCGCGCCATCGCGGTCAAACGCGAGTAGGCGCGCGCCGATGTCGATTGCCGAGACTTCTTGGACCTTGCCGTTGTTGCAAACGGCGAACTTGCTCGTGCCCCCACCAACATCGATGTTGAGCACGACGCCACCAGTTTTCGCGGAGTGCGCGACGGCACCCGAGCCATGCGCCGCCATCGTCGCTTCGAGACCATCGCCAGCGCTTACCGCAACGAATTTTCCCGCTTCTTCAGCGAACAGTTCGGCGATCGCGCGGGCATTGCGTCGGCGGACGGCCACGCCGGTCAAAATCAGCGCACCGGTATCGACTTCATCTCGCTTAATTTTTGCCTTTTTGTATTGCTCGTTGATAAATGCTTCGAGGGCGTCAACATCGATCCGGGTGTCATCCTTGTACGGGGTCAGAAGAATGTCCGATTCGTTCAGCACTTCGCGCCTGGTAACGCGGTAGCGAGATCCTTCGAGAGTGAGCTCCAGCCGGGAGAAGACTAGATGCGATGTCGAGGAGCCGATATCTACGCCGACGCTGGTGAGCCGAAGGGTCTCCTCTTCCTGCATGTGTCGGTTGGCATTGGAAAACGAACCTCTAGGTGTGGTGGTCATGAAAATCCTTTGGGTGTGGTGAATTCGTTCCGAGTCCAGAGCCTAGAGTCTGGTATTAAGCCAAACTCTAAACTCAAGACTCTAGACGCGAGACAGATTCCTAGTAGGAGTGCTTGTAGAGATCGGGCTCCATGCGCGATTGCGCGCCGACCCTTGCCAGTGTTTCTTCGAACTCTTTTCGGAGGAACGGATCTTCTTCGTTGTAGGGGATCGCAGTGCCGCCATCTTTCATGTCGATGGCGCCGTAATCGATACCCTTTTCCCCGGGGCGGCCGCGATCGCGCCCCGGCGCATTGGGGCCGAACCAAGCAGTGAGCCGCAGAGGTTCTTTGCTCGCGCCGAAATGGGCGTGGAACCAGTTGCCGCTCATCGGCGCTGCGCTGACCATGCCAACCGGTTCATAGTCCTGGCGTCGGATTTCTTCCGTCGTGCCTTTTTCCCACGGATGCGTGCCCAGCTTTGACGGCCAGGTGTAAGTATATCCTTTGCCGCTGAGGCAGATCAGCACCGCGGCCGAGCCATGGGCATGCGCCTTCGAGTAACGGCCGGTTTCATGCTGGCCGATCCAACAATAAAATTGCTGCCCAGCCATATGCGGTTCGATGCGCCGATAGCCCGGGGAGCGGCGGTTATCCAGTGGCAACTCACAGGACATAACGTCGGGAATGATGTTGGTTTGGCGCATGGCGAGACCCCGCAGCGGGTCCGGCATGACCTCTTCTTTGTATTTGTAGTAGTCGTCACTCGGATCGAAGCGATCTTTAAAATGGTAGGGGCAGTTGAAGATAAAATCCTCGTTGCCAAAGTTGTTCATAATGTTCGGCGCCGTGGTGCCCGCCAGTAAAAGCGCCGGGCTGGAAGTCGCGTTGACGATCCGATGCGTGGCGTTCATCGGAATGGCGAAAATCGAGCCTTTCTGCCATTCAAACGTGAGCTTCTTTGGATTGCCGTCGACCCAAACTTCGGTAGTGCCGCGGCCGTCGACGACGAGATATTGCTCTTCGTACAAGTGCTTTTCGGGATTCAATGCTCCCGCGCCGGGAACTTCGACGACGTAGCAACCCCACAGACCTTCGGTGCCGAGGAGCTGAATAAACGTGCCGTTGCCGCCCATGCGTTTCCAGGGTTTGCGCGGCAGATCTTGTACCCGGCGTACTCCGATGTCGCGATAGATCGGAACACCCTGCGTCTCCATGAAGTTGTCATAGGGCGTATTGGGCCGGAGAAATTTTCCATAGCCGGCTCTAGTCTTCTTGTCTGTCGGTTCCTGAAATGATTGCTCGGCGGGATGATCCATAATGCCTCCTTCGTGATCGAATGATTCGTTGGAATCTGCAAATCGGCTTGAGATCTCGATGCTCAGGCCTAGCGAATTTGTAACAATTATTATCGACTGGCGTACTGGGAGTCAAACGAGCCATCGAGAAGGCAAGGGGAGATTAATCTTTAGGAGAGAGTCGTCTATACAGCCGGCTCCGGTCCGTTCGTAAACGTCAGCCGGCGATAAACCTGCCGCGTGGAGTCGACGTCGCGCTTACAGTATTCGATAATCTCGGCGATTTTTCCCGCGCGGTAATACGAGTAGACCTTCGAGCCGTCCAGGCTTTCCTTCGGCGACGGAATGCTGAGGGCTTTCGAAAGTGTGTCAAGGCTCGCGTGTTCGCGACCCCACTTGCTCCACTCCTGCATGGTGTCGTAGATCGGCGCGTTGCGGAAGCGAGCAAACGGAAGATCGCGCGATGGTTTGATCTGATGGATGATCGAGCGCTGATAGATGAAGCGAAGGTCGAAGTCGAGGATATTGTGGCCGACGAAGAGATTGCACTCGGCCGCTAGTTTCCAAAAGGCTTTGATAATTTCTGTCTCCTCGCCTTGGAGAACTTGCACTTCGCAGCCCGCCGGCGGCTCGATGGCATAGCAGAGGCAGAGAATTTTCGCCGTTGCCGCCGATAGGCTGAGCTTTTTGAGCAGCTCGGTTTCGTTCAGTTGGATTTGCGCTTCAAGGAGACCGTTTTCCTGTAACGACGGTTCGGTGGGCACGGTTTCGATATCGAGAAACATAATCTTCATGGGCATGGATCAGAAAAGCAACAACTCCTTATTTTTTTCTGCGCCGAGCTCGACGGCTTCACCGAGACGCAAGAAAATTATTTTAAAAGCCGCGAGCTCGCATCCGAGACTCTGCTTGACCGCTCGTGAATAGATTTCGGCCTGCCGGTTATAGCGCGCCGCGCCTTCAACCAAGTGATCTTTCGTGATCCTATCTGTCTTATAGTCGGCCAAGTAAAGCAAGCCGTTTTTTTCGTAGATCAAATCGATGACACCTTCCATGATCTGGCCGTTCCACGGCATCAAGAGCGGCACTTCGCGGCCGACGATCCGTGCGCCGATGAGCTCGGCGTAGACTTTCGAACGAAAGAAAGCCTGGAAAATGTCTTTGAGCTCGGCTTCGATCTCACGGCGGGATGAGGCGAATTCTCTGGGCAGTGAGAGTGTGAGGAAATCGTGAAGTTGCCCTTCGTATTCTTTGACGCCACTGGCGAACGGCCAGTTCTGCAGAAAACGGTGCGCAAGATCGCCGACGACGAGGGCCGGCGTTTGCCGATAGATTTGACCGTTGATTTTGCTGCCGGCTTCAGTCGAAGCTTCCTCTTGCCGTTTCAGGACCGTCGGTGTGACAAAGGGCGCGGCTTGTTGCGCCTTCTCATAGGCCGCGTCGCGGCGCGCCCAAGTATCGACGAAGGATCTCCACTCGTTTGTTTTCTCGAGGCGTTTGGGCTTGGCTTTTGTGCGACCGGGCGCGGTCAGTCTTTCGCTGACGACTTCGATTTCCACTACGCCGGCGCCGAGCAATACACTCTTTGGCTCTTCTGCGTCAGTGATACCGTTGTTCACGGTGTCGTCGAGCATGGAAAGAAAACTGCCGCTCGAGCGCCGGTCGCTCGGCGCGCAGGAGATAATTAGATTCTCTCTCGCTCTGGTCATGGCGACGTAGAGCAGACGCTTTTGTTCTTCGGCGTTTCTCAGTCTGGTTTTTTCGGTGATGTATAGTCCGGCGAGATCCGAAATCGCGCCGATACGCAAGCCGGTCAATCCCGTCGACCAATCGAACATCGCTTCGGCTGTGGCGCTGTGTCTGCCCTCGATGCCGGTTTGGCAGCCGGCTAGAATCACGATGGGGAACTCCAAGCCTTTAGATTTGTGAATGCTCATGATGCGCACGGCATCGAGGTTTTCTTCGGCGAGGACACTTTCGCCTTCATCTTTGACGTCGAGCACGCGTTGTTCTAGCTGGCGAATCGCTTCCTTAAGCGTGGTCAATCCTTCGCGGCCAAGCAGTTCGGCTTGTTGCGCCAACTTTTGCAAATTTGCCACCGCCTGTTCGCCGTGAAAATAACATGCCGCGAGCAGTTCAACCGGTAACGTCGCAAATACATGGGCTACCGCGGCGCCAATCGGCATTCTGCGGGTTTCATCATGTAGGCGCGCCAGCGTGTCATAAAGCTGTATCAGCGTCGGTGGAAAATCCTTTCCAGCGAGTTTCCCGGCAGCGCGGTAATCGAGCAAGTTTTGCCGGTGCAGCTCATAAATTTGCTGGTCGGTGAGACCGCCCAAAGGCGAGCGCAGGACGCCGACGAACGCCAGCCGATCGTGGGGATTTTCTACTGCGCGCAGCAGATTGACGGCGTCGATGATTTCTTTCGCGGCGTAAAAGTGGCGCTCACCTTCGACGACGTAACGAATTTCTTGGCGGCGCAAGGGTTCTAGGTAGTCGTGGATGTCGGTGAGCTTGCGCAGCAGAATCGCGACATCTTTAGGCTGCGCATAGACCTGTTCGCCGGGCGCGTTCAGGATCGAGATTTTGCCTAAGACCTGTTCTTTTAACCAGCGCGCCAAGCTCTCGCCTTCGAGACGCCGCGCGGCTTCGGCATCAATCGCTTTGTCCTCGGCAAGAATCTTTCGCACTAACAGTTTGGGAATCTGGCTTGGCGCAATGATTCTTCCGGGCGCGGGATGGATGGCGATGTAGGGTGGCTGCACGCCGTCTTGAGCTTGGATAAGGGTCTCGAAGGCGCCGTTGACTCCATCCAGGATCGCCGCGTTGCTGCGAAAATTTGTCGTAAGCCGGCATTCGATGCCGTTCTGCGCTTTGATGATTTTCCCGACGACTTCGAGATAGGCCTCGATGTCGGCGCGGCGGAAGGCGTAGATCGACTGTTTAGGGTCGCCGACCACGAATATTTTCCCTGGGACTACTTTAAGCTGGCGCCAATCCATCGCGGCTTGGCCGGTGGGCTCGGCCAAGTAGAGGAGAATCTCATATTGAATCGGATCCGTGTCTTGAAATTCGTCGATGAGGATCGCGCGATAGCGCCGTTTAAGCTCTACGCGCACCCGCTGCTGATCGCGCACGAGGTTGCGCGCGCGCACCAGCAAGCCGTCGAAAGAAAGATGTCCTTCGCGGACGAATCGTTCACGGAAATCCCCGGCGAAGGGAACCAGCAAGCGCCACAGCATACCGGCCAATTCGCCGTCGACACGGATGAGCCCCTTGGCGGCGC
>DASXSW010000043.1:0-4287 GCA_036505755.1 Binatia bacterium
ATGGAATATTCGGGCCACTTCCAATCCTTGAGAGTCTTGGAAAAGAATTCGAGCTTGCGCGACGGCGTGGGAAATCCGACGCAGGCCTTCCCGTCTACCTCCACGCCGAGCGCGGTTCCATTCTTGATAATCACATTGCTATTGGGATCAGTCGTGGCGTCGGCGAGATCGGTGGATTTAATGCCGGTTTCGTGGACTTTATAAACGTTGTCCTCGACTAAGAACGCGCCGTACTTGCGCATGTATTCGAGCGGCTGCAATCCTTGTTTGGCGGCAGCGTCCGGCAAGCCCGGTACGCTGTTTTCAAAGATCCAGCGGTAATAATCATCTACGGTCATCTTCTTGCCGGGCTCGTAGGGCGATTCGAAATATTTACGAATGCCCAGCGAGCCATCGAGGTCGACGCGCCAGGATAATTCGATCCAGAACTCATCCTCCTCCCACACCTGACCGATCCCGGCCGCTTCATGGGCCTCGTAGGTGGTGGTGAATTTCTTACCCTGCTTTTCCAATGCGATGCGCAAAATGGGCTGGCGGAACCCGATCCAGCGCGCCGCCTGAGTTTCTTGGCTCATCAGATCGTGGCGCTCGGATGCGTGGCCCATGGGCAAAACGTAATCGGCAAACCATGCGGTCTCGCTCCATGTCGGCGTGAGACAGGCGTGGCGTTCGACTTTACTCTCGTCAGAGAGCATCTCGATCCAACTCATGCCATCGGGATTGGTCCACACCGGGTTGTAGACACGGGTAAAATACATCGCCAGCTTGCCGCGTCCCTCTTTGAGAAAATGCGGCAGCAAAAAGCTCATCTCGAAGAAAGCCAGGGGATACTCAGGCGGAATCAGCAGCTCGTTCCAAACTTTCGCCGGCGGCGGCATGAGCGGGGGCGCAGGAATGTACTTATTGGCGGCATTGGGTGCGGTGCCACCGGCTGTGCCGACCGCGCCAACCAGCACGACGAGAAATTGCAGCGCCCGCGCCACTTGCCAGCCGCCGAGATTTCCCGCGGCGGTATTGCGCCAAACATGGGAGGAAAAAGCCGAGCCGGCTTTAGCGATCTCGTGGGCTACTTCAACTATTACTTTAGGGTCAACGCCGGCTTCCGTGGCGGCGAACTCGGGCGTGTACTGCGCGTATGTCTGCTTTAGAATCGTGATGAAGGTTTGGAAAGTTTGCGGTTTGTCCGCGTGCTCTTCGCGCAGATACTCTTTCCAATTTACCCACTGACGAATGAAGTGCCGGTCGAACAAATCTTCCTGCAAAAGAATGTTGCACATCGCAAGAATGATCGCTGCTTCGCTACCGGGCCAGGAAGAGATCCAATAGTCGGCTTTTGAAGCCGTATTCGACAGACGCGTATCGATCACACAGACTTTCGCGCCGCGCTCTTTCCCTTCGATGATTCTTTGTGCGTGGGGATTGAAGTAGTGACCGCTTTCGAGATGCGAACTCAGGAGAAGAATAAAGCGTGCGTTGGCGTGATCCGGCGACGGCCGGTCGATGCCAGACCATAACGCGTAGCCGGCACGCGCGCCGGCGGAACAGACGTTGGTATGGCTGTTATGTCCGTCGATTCCCCATGAATGGAGAATCCGCTGATGATAAAGCAGCTCGTGCCCCGGGCGCCCGACGTGATACATGATCTCGTTGTGCCGGTCTTCTTGGAGCGCTTTGCGAATTCTCGCGCCGAGATCGTTGAGCACGTCGTCCCATGAAACCCGTTCCCACTTCCCTTCGCCGCGTTTACCGGCGCGCTTCAATGGATAGCGGATGCGTTCAGGGTCGGTAATCTGGTTCAGTGTCGCCGGGCCCTTGGCGCAGTTGCGCCCGCGGCTGCCGGGATGTTCCGGATTGCCTTCAAACCGGCGGATGCCATTGTTGTCCTTATCAACGAAGCCCAAAAGGCCACAGGCCGCCTCACAGTTAAAACAAATCGTCGGAATAATCTGATAATGCTTCTCCACTTTGCGCGGCCATTGGGCCGTATCGTATTCAACCCAGTCGTGCCATTTTTCCACCGGAGGATAACTGGCAAGGCCGCCGCTTACGGGCGCCAATCGCATGGCATCAGGATTAAGAGGTTGCGTGTCATCACTCATGATTCAAATCTTTCTCAACTTAAAGGTACGGCTTGACCGGCTTTGATCCACAGATGCTCGTACATCCACAAGCCGAATAACGCGAGCAGCGAAGCAACGACGTTTGGAATGACAGAGCTCACCTGCCAGAAAGTCAGTCCAATCGGCACCAAAGTACCGAGACCCACGACGAAGATCCAAAATGACTTGCTGAGCGCCCCGCTGAGCAGCAGTTCGCCACTGCGAAGCGCTTCTTCTGCGCCATGCTTCATGAACAGCTCGCCGAGAATCATCGCCAGGCTGGCAAACAAGGAAATGACGAGCAAATGGCCGAGCCAAGCGAACAGCGGCAGTGTGACACCAAAAACAGTTCCGATCAGCGTGATGATGGCCGCCCCCGCGACGATCGCTTGAACCAAGAGATGCCAGAAAAGCAGCGGGCTCTGCCAGAAATCTCGCCCGCGCGCCTGGGCGAAGAGAAACGCGGAGTACCCGGCCGAGGCAATGGCAAATAGCGCGGTCGCCCAAATGACCAACGACGACACGGCTCCGATGGTCGCGATTTGGATCAGCCACGCGAGAAGCAAGATAGCGAAAATCAGCAAAACATAACCGCCCAAAACTAACCACGAGTTTAAGTTGGGCTTGGTCAGCAAGAAAAAAAATCTCCCTGGTTTTTTGAGATCCAAAACCAGCAACGACATCGTGGCGGCGAGAAACAGCAGCGATACTACCGGGCTGATAAAGCTGAGCACTACCGCGTCCTGCTCAAATCCCATGTTGAGAAATAACGCCGACATAAGCAGCACGCCAGCGGCAATCGATTTGGTCCAAAGATAAGATGCGATCTTCTTTCCCCAAGGAACCATGTGCGGCACGTCGTACACTTCGCGCGCCGCGCCGGGGATAGGACGATCGGGAGTTGCCATTTTTAGCGCGTAGAGATCCTCGCCCGGATCTTTGTCGGCCCAAAAGTAAGCTGTTTGTGGCTCCATCATCGTCGGGTTTAACAGATCGCCGTCGACGCCGACGTAAAACAGTTTAGGCTTGGTTCCCTTCTCCGGTTTTCGCACGCTGACTTTTTCCAAAGCGATGCGTTTGCTCACCAG
Organism: Binatia bacterium; assembly: GCA_036505755.1. Lineage (GTDB taxonomy): Bacteria > Desulfobacterota > Binatia > UBA9968 > UBA9968 > DP-20. Next base: position 3,188 of record DASXSW010000043.1, read on the forward strand.
ACTGTTCGGATCGTCGAGATCGCCGGAGAGAATCGCCTGCGTCGGGCAAACCACTTCACATGCGGGCTTGTAGCCCATCTCCACGCGTGAAGCATCGAAATTACATTTGGCCGCGGTATTACGCTCGGGATCGATGTAAAGCGCGTCGTAGGGACAAGCTTGCATGCAGGATTTACAACCGATGCAGCGCTCGTGATCGAAATCGACGATGCCGTCGGTGCGGCGGAAGAGCGACACCGTCGGACAAATTTCGATACAAGGCGCGTCGTCGCAATGATTGCACCGCAGCACTGCGAAGTGCCGCCGCGTGTCAGGATAGCGACCTTTTTCGATGTACTTGACCCAAGTGCGATTCACACCGACGGCGATATTGTGCTCTTCCTTGCAGGCCACCGTGCATGCGTGACAGCCGATGCAGCGGTTTTGATCGATAACGAATCCGTAGCGCATTCATGACCTTTCTAATCTGATAACTTATCTATTCCTATCAAAAGTTTGCACTCTGATAACAGGAATAATCAGGCTGGGTCAAATTGGAATGAACGACCCCACAGGAAGCTGCGGGGTATCGGAACATAGCCATAAGAATCTATCCAAAAGGCGTCACCCGAATATTTTAATCGGGGGTCCAGGTCCGGTCTCGTCTGGATTCCCGCTAGAAGCATGCGGGAATGACGAACTTTTGTTCGGATTATTTTGTACAGCAAGCTATGGGGAACCAGACCCGATGTAATTGATAAAACTTTTCTATTGATTTTAGTCATCGCTACCCCGAGCGCTGGCCCTTACCAAACCGACGCCTCAGTGATGAGACTAGAAAGACGAAGGGTTTATCGCCACGTAGAGACGCCATTCATCGCGCCCGAATTATTTATATCAGACGATCTATACGAAAGGGATGGGCACAATTCGTTGCGCCCTCCAAGATGCGGGACACGCAAAGGATCTTTCCTTTTTGCGACCTTTGCGTTCGTTGCGGCCAATTCTTATTCCGATTTGTTTTGGTCAGTTCTTTCGCATCGGAAACGCCGGCGGGATGATCTGCTCCACGGTTCGACCATTCCAATCGCGCTGCGCCCAGTTGTCCCAGGCGCGAGTGG
>DASXSW010000044.1:0-30682 GCA_036505755.1 Binatia bacterium
CAACTGTCGGGTGATGAGCCAGCCGCGGTAAAACGGCCCGCTCGCTCGGCTCACACAAGCCGCATAAACCTCCACCGTGCGCAGTCCTCGGCGGCGCAATTCTTCGGTGATCGCAAGCTCGCGGAAGGGGCGCGGCGGCCAAGTAAAAAACCACGATCCTGTGAAGGCACGGAGAAATCCGCCGTGGCGGTAGTTCCGAACCAGCGCGGTCTCGCCATCCGGCAGTTTTACCGCTTTGAGCCCGCCACGACCGTAATAATGGCGGTCCTGTTTAGGACCGCGATCATCATCGCTGCAAGTCGAAAAATCGATGGCAGCCTCGCGACCCTGCCGAACGATCAGGCGATTGCCGCGCCCATCAGTAATCTTTGAGAACCCTTCAGGCACCGCGCCCCAGATCATACTTTCGGTCACATCCCACTTATCTATCACTGGCTCAATCATCAATGTCCATCTTCCGCTTGATTTTAGGGATAATTCAGACCGTGACGAATTCCGGTTGGAACGATTCCGCCGGCGCGCGCAAAATATGACGATCGATCTCCAGCAGTTTCTCGACCGCTAAAAGCACTGTTTCGGCGCCAACTTGCCGGATGCAGTCCTCTGTCCCCAAAGGACAGCGGCGTCCGCCATGGGAGGCGCACGGCCGGCACGCGAGTTTTTTTTCCACGACAATCGCATCGTTGCTATACGGATAAAAGCCGAGAGCCGGGGTTGTGGCACAAAACACCGCCACCACGGGTACCTTTCGCGCCACGGCAATGTGCATCGGCCCGCTGTCGTTGGTGACAAAAACCGCGCAACGGCTTATCGCTCCGGCCAGCTCGCGTAAACCGATGTGGCCCACTAAATTAATTGCCGCTCGTCCGCAACGACTCTGCACCTCATCGACCACAGTATTATCGTCCGAGCCACCGAAGAGCAGAACTTGGCAGTCAAACTTTTGCCGCAGCATTTGTATGAGCTCGGCGAAACCGGCCGGTGACCAACGCTTGGTTGGCCACACCGAACCGGGATTGATTCCGATGATCAATTTGCCATCGGTCATACCGAGAGCGCGCAGCTTGTGATCGACGGCGTCTTGAATCGTTTCAGGCACGGGAAATTCGATGGTGCGCTGGCACTCTTCAACGTTGACCCCGAGCGCCTGTAAAATCGAAAGGTTTCGTTCGACGTCGTGGCGTGCCGGATCACGCCGCGCCAGACCTTGGTACAAAAACCAGCCGCGGCTCTCGCGAAAACCGATCCGAGTCGGGATCCCTGCCAAAAACAACAGCAACGCGCTGCGTAGGGATTTGTGGGGCGTGATAGCGAGGGTAAAATTTTTGGCTTTGAGAGCAGCGGCTTTACGACCCACTCCGGCGATGCCGCGATCTGCCTTTTTTTTATCATCGACGATGATCTCATCGATGGCCGGGTGGTCTTGCAAAAGTTCCCGGCTGAGAGGTAAACAGAGCACGCTCAATTTTTTTATCGGAAACCGGCGTTTGAGCTCATCGATGAGCGGCAACGTCAAAACCGTATCACCCAGGAAACTTGTTTGCAGTATGAGGACATTTTCCCAGCTGACTGCGGCCATGGGATCTATAAACGTATGGCCTCATCGATCAGCATGATGGGAATATCGTCTTTAATCGGATACATCAGCCGGCAAGCCTCGCACACCAGCCCATCATTATTCTGGTTGAGATGAATGTCCCCTTTGCATTTCGGGCACGCCAGAATATCCAAGAGATCCTTGCTGATGGCCATTCTAGATTCCTCCTCGGCAATACGGGTCGCAGCGTGCGCCGGATCATGCTCCGGCGTTCTTCGACTGCTGTCGTTCCTATTGGCAGAACGCGCGGCGCCAACCGATTAGCGCGCAAACGGCGTAAATGCATCCCAGCCACGCCGATAGGCGCGCTGCGACTGCGCCGCATCGCGATTGACAAAGTAGCGATGATACATCGGGTGCCGTAAGCTTCTGACCTCATGCTCCAAAACGAATTTTGCCCGCCCGCCATTGGGATCGACAATTTCCTTGAAGCGGAACTGATGATTGCGCACCTCTTCAGAAATTAATCCGCGGCTCTTCAGGTAGGCATAAGGCCCGGAAAAATTTGCGACGTAGACCGCGATATGATGCCCATCGTAGGGTGCGATAGGTTTTTCGGTCTCGCGAAATAGCAAATACTGATCACGACCAATTTTGACTCTCCCCACCGTACCGCCCGCGTCCGTCTCCGCGGCCACAGGGGCCCCGAGGGCGACTTGGTAGAACCGCAAAATCCCCTCCACAACGCCGGGTGCGACAGAAAATTCCACGTAAGGAATGCCCAGGATCATATCGCCGAAGTCCGGCTGGCTCGCGTAACATCGATAATGATTGCCCCATGGAGAAGTTACCGCGACATGGTCGGAATTGCGCGCAAAAGAATACTTGCTCCCCTGCAAACCGGGCGCGACCGATTCCAAGCGCGCCATCAGCGCATCGAGATCCGGGACGACCAGCCCGACATGGCCGTCGATCACCTGTGGTTCTCGGGTCGGAAGATGAAATTGCTGTTCGCCGACATTGACCCACATATTATTCAGCCCCACGTTCAAGTAGGGATCGCGCGTGAATCCCAAACCCATGACATAGAAAAGCGTCGCCACCGACTGGTCGGGAATCTGCACGTTGACATGCTCGAGTGAAATGATATTGCCGACGTCTTCTTCAATATACTCGCTCATCGATCACCTCGAAGTCTCCGCAATCCTACGGAACCGTAGCGTTACATCCTAGCTAATCAGATGCATCTTCTTGAACGTTCATTTAATCCTCGAGCGCGCGAATCCAGTTCCACTCTTCGGTCAATCCCTGTTCCAAGCCGACCTTCGGCGCATAACCGAGCTTGCTTTTCGCCCGGTCGAGACGGGCTTTGGTGTGGCGCACATCGCCTTTCTGACGGTCGAACCGCTTGAGCTTCGTCTTGCGCCCGGAGATTTTCTCCGCCAAAGCTATGGCATTCAAGACACTCACTTCTGAGCCGCCGCCCAGATTGAAGACTTCACCTTGTCCGGGGTAGAAAGCTGCAGCTATAGTACCATCGACAATGTCCGAGTAAAATGTGAAATCACGGGTCTGCTCCCCGTCGTCGTATAGCGGCACCCCATTGCCGCGCAGCAGCGCGCGCATGAAAATATGAAAGAACATGTCGGGCCGTTGGCGTGGTCCGTAGACCGTGAAAAAACGTAAGGCAACCGTCGGCACTCCGAAAGCCTTCCAATAAAGATGACATAGATGCTCGGCGGCGAGCTTGGTCGCCCCATACGGCGATATCGGACTTGCGCCGCCTTCCTCGCGCATCGGTAGGTCACTGGTATCGCCGTAAACCGACGAAGTCGACGCATAGACAAACTTGGCGAGACTCAAACCTTTTGCCGCTTCGAGCAGCAGCTGAGTCGACCTAATGTTGTTATCCGTGTAACGGGCGAATTCTTTGCCCCAACTGGAGCGCACCCCCGGCTGACCAGCGAGATGAAACACATAGGTAACGTCGCGCAACAAATTCTTCGAGTCGCATTGTAACAAGTCGTCGCCGACGAAAGTAAAATTACGATGAAGGGCGAGTCCGGAGAGGTTTTTCTCTTTGAAGGGACGCGGGTAGTTATCGAGAAAATTGTCGATTCCAACCACATGGTGCCCGGCGGCCAATAGCTTTTCCGCGAGATGTGAACCGATAAAGCCGGCAACCCCTGTAACGAATGACTTCACGGGTTTTTGTCGCTTCCCGCCATTTGGCTTGGTTGGGCGATGCTCCATCGCGTCCTTTGCCGAAGATCCGCGACTACGTAAAACTCGATATGTTCATCCTCAAAGGCCTCTCTATCGTGGCCAAAAATACCAATTGCGCCGCCGCGCTATCAAGCGCCATCGCGGGCTTGTTCGATCCTTTCGACTATTGCATTGACCAGATCCGAGCCATTTTCCACGGTCATAGCCACACGCAGCGCCAATAGTTTATCCTTCGCAAATGGGAAGCGCGCCATTTTGAGGATATCCTTCTCGGTGGTGATGATCAAATCCACCAGCCGCCCCATGCGATTGATCTGTTGCCAGTCACGGGCTGTATAGCAATGGTGATCGGGAAATTCCAGAGTCTCGACGATCTCACCTTCCCACTCATGGATCAGCCGATACAACCCTCGGGGATCGGCGACACCGGTCACGGTTAAGATCTTGCTGCGATACAGCAGGGTCAGTGGAAACTCCTTGCAGCCGCGAGCGCCCACACCGATCAAGGCGACCGGGCGGAGTGCGGCCTCAAAAGAAGCGTTTGCTCGGCCGCGCGCCATGACCGAATTCCAGGCTCCGTTCCCTGCCGTAGAGAGCAAGAAATCGGCGCGGCGGAAATTCCTCCGAGGCTCACGAAAGGGGCCCGCCGGAAGCACCCAACCCGACGCGTCAGCACCCAAAAGTAACACGTCGACGTTCCTTTTCACCCGCCGATGCTGAAAACCATCGTCCAGGATAAAAACATCGACGTTCGCCTTTCGCAGCATCTCGCTCGCCGCGTCGAACCGGTCCTTACAGACGCCAACAGTTTGGCCGTATAGACGAGCCATCATCAACGGCTCGTCGCCGGCCTTGATGATGTCACTGTCTTCTACGGCTGTGACGCCCTCGCCGTTCGGTTGTAACACAAATGGCGCCGCCTCTTTTCGGCGATAGCCGCGGCTCAAGATTCCCACGCGCAAGCCGCGCCCCGCCAATTCTTTCGCTAGCCACAGACAAGTGGGCGTTTTGCCGGTTCCCCCGACTGTCAGATTGCCCACACTCACCACCGGGCGACGCAAACCACGCGATTTGATCCAGCCGTGAGTATAGAGCGCGTTGCGCATTTGCATGACCATACTGTAAAGAAACGAAGCCGGCAGCAGCGACACCCACAAGAGTTTTCCGCCCAACCCCTGTCGCTCCCAGACCTTACGAACCGACACCAATGTCATAGACGGATATCACGCGTGTTAAAACGCTTGACGGCTGGCAACTAAAAGTCTTTTCCCTCACAAATAACGCTCAGCTAATAATAAATTTTGCGTCAAGGCCTGGTTATTCGCGCCGGCGATCTGAAATGCCATTTCACCCATGCGGCGACGTTTTTCTGCATCGGCCAAGAGATTGACCAGCGCCTGCGCCAATTCGTCGGCGCCGCCAACCTCGATGGCAGCGCCTTTCTGTTTCATTTGCTCGGCAATATTCTCGAAGTTGCTCATGTTGGGGCCGAATAGGATTGGTTTATGATAGCGCGCCGGTTCGAGGACATTGTGCCCGCCGGCATCCACCAGACTACCGCCGACGAAAGCAACGTCGGCGGCGGCAAAAAACTCCGTAAGCTCGCCGACTGTGTCGAGCAGCAAAACATCCTTGTCAAAAAACTGCCCGCCATTCACCTGGCTCTTCCGCTGAAAATCGAACGGACTATCGATCAAGAGCTTTTCGACCTCGGCAAAGCGCTCCGGGTGACGCGGCGCCAAGATCATCGAGAGCTGCGGAAACCACGACCGAGCTAACGTAAATGCTTTGAGCAAGATTTCCTCTTCGCCTCGATGAGAACTGCCGGCCACCAGCAAGGGCTTGCCTTGGCATCCGGCCGAGGCGGGGCTTTCCCGTCGTTCCAAGGTTTGCTGGAATGCAAACTTCAAACTGCCGACCACGGATACTTTTGCTTTATTGGCGCCAAGTACGCGAATCCTTGCCGCGTCGGCCGCCGATTGCATTCCAAGAACCGTGAAACAGTCGAGCACAAGGCGAAAGAAAGGACGGCAAAACGAATACCGCGAAAAGGCTTTCGCGGATAGCCGGCCGCTTAGAAGTAACGTAGGCACGCCGCGGCGGAATGCCTCGCGCAGGAGATTGGGCCAAATTTCCGTCTCGATAATCATCAACACCGCTGGATCAAAGCTGGTCAGCGCGCGCTGCACGACCCAGAGCAAATCCAAGGGCAAAAAAATCACTGCGTCGACAGCGCCGATTCGTTGCGCAACGCGGTGCCCGGTTGAGGTATAAGTTGAAATGAGGATCTTTCGTTGCGGCGCGTGCGCTTTAAGCTCGCGCACGAGCGGCTCGGCGGATCGCACTTCGCCCACTGAGGCGGCGTGTATCCAAAGCGGACGGTCGCCAGCCAGCGAAGATAAAATATCTTTCGGATAAAAGCCTAAACGTTGGGTGTAACCGTCTCGGTACCGAGGTCCAAGTAGAAAAATAAACGGCGTGAGGGGCAAAACAAGGGCAAAGGCGACGGTCAGAACAAGATTATAAAGAAAATACCACATGGCGCCCCGGAGACTAATGCAACACCTCCGCCGTTTCAGATTCAATCTGTTCTAGCATTTGCAGTGCATACAAGCGGCTGTACTCGCCGTCTTTTGCGAGCAGCTCTTCATGGGTGCCTTGTTCGGCAATCGCGCCGTCGACCATTACCGCAATACGGTCCGCCTTGCGGATGGTCGATAATCGGTGGGCAATAACTATGGTGGTTCGAGTGGTCATGAGATTTTCTAGCGCCTCTTGAACCGACCGTTCCGATTCCGTATCCAACGACGAGGTCGCTTCGTCAAGGATTAGTATCGGTGCATTCTTGAGCAGTGCGCGGGCAATGGCTAGACGCTGGCGCTGTCCGCCCGATAGCTGCATTCCCAATTCGCCTATGACAGACTCGTAACCCTTCGGTAATGCGCAGATAAATTCGTGAGCGTTGGCCGCCTTCGCCGCAGCGATAACATCATTCACACTCCGATGCGGATCACCATAGGCAATATTATTTTTCACCGAATCGTTAAAGAGGAACGTATGCTGGCTCACGATGCCAATTTGCGCGCGCAGAGAACGCACAGTCAAATCGCGTATGTCGACGCCGTCGATGGTGATTCGTCCCGATTTCACGTCATAAAATCTCGGGATAAGATCCACTAGGGTGCTCTTGCCGACCCCACTCATGCCGACCAATGCGACCATCTGCCCCGCTGCGATGGTGAGATCGATGTTTTTCAGCACCGGTGCGTCGGCGTAAGCAAAGCTGACGTCATAAAATTCGATCTTCTGCGAAAAGGGTTTGGCATCCTTGGCGTCCAACTTATCTTGAATCTGCGGCGTTTCATCCATAATTTCGAACACTCTCTCCGCCCCCACCAAACCCTGATGTACCGTGGTGTAGGTTCGAGTGAGCCCCTTGAAAGGCCCGTACATAAGGAACATAGCGGCCATGAAGGCCATGAACTCTCCTTGAGTACGCCCGCCGCCAATGACGCTCCAACCGCCGTACCAAACGACCCCGCCGATGGCGACAGAAGCCAGCAGTTCCATCGCCGGCGCGACTACTGCCTTGGTCCGGCTGGCACGAAGCGATTGCTTGAAGAGCCGCCAATTCTCTTGTCTAAATCTCTGGTCTTCGTAGCTCTCCATGCCGAACGCCTTGACAATGCGATTGCCTTGAATACTCTCCTGGAGTATCTCGGTGAGCGCTCCCGTACTGACTTGGCCGCGCCGCGTGAAACGTTTAATTTTTCTACTCAGTCGGATCACCGGCAACACGGAAGCGGGAAAGACAATAAAAGCGATGGATGCCAGAACCCAATCTTTTAAAAATGCCACCACGACCAAAACAATCAGTGAAACTGAATCCTTCATAAATGACGCCAGGGCGTCCGTAATCGCGTATCGCACCAAACCAACGTCACTGTTTACTCGGGAAATGAGCGCTCCAGTCGGGTGTCGATGAAAAAAGGAAAGAGAAAGCGACTGAAAATGGCTGTTCAAAGCGTTCCGCACATCGTTGATAATGTGCAACCCGACGTAGTCGTTTAGATAGCTTTGGCCAAAGTTCATCAAGCCGCGAAAAGCAAAAATCGCGATGATCAAAAATGGCAAATAAGTTAGCGCAGTTTCGTCTTTCCGAGTAAAAACGTCATCTATGACGCGCTGCACCAAGAAGGGAATCGTGCCGTCGGTTGCGCCGAAGCCAATCATACAGATCATGGCTAAAGTAAAGTACGGCCAGATATACGGCTTAAGGTACGTCAGCAGGCGGATGTAGTTATTCACTATACATGGGCCTTCCTAAGCCATCATCGCGAGCGCAAGGTCGGCGACGCGTTGCGCTGCGCCGGGCGAGCCCAAGCGCTCACGCAGCTTCGACATCTTATCGATGATGCGGGAACGAACCTCTCGATTATCGAGCAGGACCCGACTTTCCTCGACTAGCCGCACGGGATTCGCGTCATTTTGAATCAGCTCAGAAACGAGTCTCTCCCCTGCTATCAAATTTACCATACCGATATGATCCACGCTCACCAGCAGACGAGCCAGGTGATAGGTAAGCCACGACAATCGATAAATGATGATCATAGGTCTACCGAGTAATGCGATTTCCAGGGTCGCTGTGCCTGAGGCGGTCCATACCAGATCGGCGGCGTGGATCGCGTCGTAACGGTCCTCTTCGACAACAGGTATTTGGAGCGCCGGGTGTCGCAGCGCCGATTCGATCTCCGCTCCGTTAATCGTGCTCGCACGTACGCAAAAAAACTGGATGTCCCGTTCCTGGCTCAATCGGACTGCGGCATCGCGCATTACCGGCAGATGGCGGCTCACCTCGGCGTGCCGGCTTCCGGGTAAGAGTGCAATCACTGGTTTGCTCAGATCGAGCCCGCACTTGGCCAAAATCGCATCCCGACCTTGCTTGACTTGAACCATTTCCAAGAGCGGATGCCCGACGAAGGAAACTTTAACCCCATGTCGTTCGTAAAAGGGCACCTCGAACGGAAAGATAACCGCCATGTGATCGACCCATCGAGCAATTTGGTGAACTCGGCCTCGGCGCCACGCCCAGATCTGCGGGCTGACGTAGTATAAAACCGGAATCCGCAACGACTTGGCGAGCCGCGCCAAACGTAGATTAAACTCGGGAAAATCGATCAAGACTAGAAGACTGGGGCGCCGTTCCTTCAAAGCACGCTTGAGAAGAGCGTAAGCACGCCACAGATTCTTGAGATTGCCGGCCAACTCGACGAGTCCCATCCCGGTTAGATGAGCCACGCTAAACAGCGCCTCGAAATTCGTCCGCTCCAGTTGCTCTCCGGCAACGCCAAAAACCTTTAACGCCGCATCGCGTCGATGCAGCGCCTCGACCAACCGTGCGCCATGCGCGTCGCCTGAAGCCTCGCCGACCACCAGCATAATCTCTTTTCCAACCGCTGTCACAAGGTAACTTAGCGACCACAACTCGGGTCACAGCTGTGAGCTGATCATCGAGGCAATTTCGAGAGCCCTCAATCCGTCCGCTCCGCCCACCACCGGCAGCGTTCGCGTGCGTACGCAGTCAACAAAGGAATTGATTTCATCGGCCAGCGCATCGCCGTCTTTAATTTCGATGTTTTCGGCGCGAATGTCGAGCCAGCCGGCTCCCGGGGCAGGCTTGTGATAGATTTGCGCCCGGCGCTGGTCATAATCGATCGAGATATAAGCATCCGGCTGGAAGAATCTTATTTTTCGTTCGCGCTTGAGCGAAACGCGGCTCGAGGTCACGTTTGCAATACAGCCATTGGCGAAATTGATTCGTGCATTGGCGATATCCGGCTTGTCGGTTAGAACAGGGACCCCGACTGCTTCGACCCGTTGCACCGGCGAGCGGACTAAGCTCGCGATAATGTCGATGTCATGGATCATGAGATCCAACACCACATCGACATCAGTGCCGCGCTCGACGAACGGTGCCAAGCGATGACACTCGACGAATTTGGGTTCTCTAATGGTCCCTTCCAGCCGGCGAATCGCCGGGTTGAACCGTTCGAGGTGACCGACCTGAAGAATCACATTCCTCGCCTGCGCGGTCGCCACCAGCGCCCGTGCTTCGGTAATGTCTGCCGTCAGCGGCTTTTCAACCAATACATCGATACCGGCTTCGATGAAATCACGCGCCACTCTATAATGAAAACGGGTCGGTACCGCGATACTGACGCACTGCACTCGACCAAACAACCGGCGGTAATCCGTCAGCGCCGCGGCGCCGACGGAGCCGCCAACCTCATTGGCCCGCTCCTCATCGATATCGACCACGGCAACAAGTTCGACCTTTTCCGACGCCGCATACTTTTCCGCATGGAATTTACCGAGGTAGCCGACGCCAACAACCGCCGCCGTGATATTGCTTTCTGCCATAAGCAAGCCGAATTCAGTCGCTGACGCCAACTACGGAAATTCCGTAAGCATCGGCTTGGCGCAACAAGCTCTCTTTTTCTAACAAAATCGTCTTCCCGGCTTCCACGGCCAAGACCGTTCCACCGGCTTTGTGTAGATTCTCGATGGTGTCCATACCGACGGCCGGTACGTCGAAGCGCAGGTCCTGTTGCGGCTTGCTCACTTTGACCACAACACAACCCGACCGGGCCAGCGCTCCCCCCCGTTGAATTGCTGCATCTGTTCCTTCCACGGCCTCAACCGCTACCACTACGCGATTCTTCACCACCACGGTTTGGCCGATTCCTAAGCGGCCAATTTCTTTGGCGGCGCGAAAGCCTAACTGAACATCCACCCATTCCTTCCGGAGAGGTGCCCGTTTGGTCAAAACGCCCTCGGCACAAATGATGTGGGATAAACAAAGAGTCGATTCCAAAATCCGGATGCCTTCCACCGCGAGCTCGTCGGCGATGCCGCGCAACAGCGCATCGTCCTCCCGACTCTTGATCTTTGCCAAGAAGCGCGCCCCGCGCAGATCGGGCCGGAAATTGCCAAAGAGCTTGACCTTGCGGATCCCGCCCGCCATGACTGCTTCGGTTACTCCAGCGCGACGAAACGCGGCAATAATCTTGCCTAGTTGCCCGACGTAAACCCACGTGACCTCATCGGCGATTTTCTCGATCACCTCATCGCTTTCACCTCGATGGGCTACGGCGATCACAGAATAGCCTCGGCGCTTCGCCTCTTCGACAAAGACCAAAGGGAATTTCCCGTTGCCCGCGATTAATCCGAGCTTTTTCACAACGGAAACAGACGACGGTGGCCCAACGCGCCGATGATCGGCATGGCGTAAAATTTAGCGGCAAACCCCGCGTTGCGAGTCGGCGATAAAGGAAACGAATCTTTCGACTTCGGGAATAGCAGCCATTTCCTGGCGGATCTTTTTTAAGGCGTCATCGGTTTTAAGCCTGGATTGAAAGGCGATCCGGTATGCTTTGTGGATCGCTTCGATAACCGATTTTTGGAAACCCCGCCGTTTCAGTCCTTCGACATTCAGCCCGCGCAGCCTAGCGCGGTCGCCCGTGGCATTACAGTAGGGCGGCACGTCCTTGGAGACCATCGAACCGGCGCCCAGGATCGCGCCGGTGCCGATTTTCACGAACTGATGAATGCCCACCAAGCCGCCGACGATCACGAAGTCCTCGATCACCACGTGGCCGCCAAGCGTCGCGCCGTTGGCAATCACATTGTGGTTGCCGATAATGCAATCATGGGCGATGTGGCAATACATCATCAAGAGATTTCGGTCGCCCACACGCGTCACCATGCCGCCGCCGGCGGTGCCCGGGTTGAGCGATACGTACTCCCGGATCGTGTTACGGTTGCCGATCAAAAGCTCGCTCGGCTCTCCCTTATATTTGAGATCTTGCGGGATGGATCCGATTGTGGCGAACGGAAAAACCTCATTGCCCTCGCCCAAGGTCGTTCGCCCTTGAATGACCGCATGAGAGTGAATTTTGCTCTCTTTGCCGATTTTTACTCCCGCGCCAAGAAGGCAATACGGGCCCACTTCCACGCTGCTGTCCAATTCGGCGCGCAAATCGACGATCGCGGTCGGATGCACATTGCTCATCTCGAGAGGCGCTCCTCACGCCAATGATACTTCCATGGCGGAGATTTCCGCCTGCGCGACCAATTTTCCATCGACCGTCGCCACGCCTTGCATCTTCCAGAAAGTGCCGCGCCGCTTCACGATGGTAAGCTCCATGCGCAATTGATCACCAGGCTCAACGGGACGTTTAAATTTTACGTTATCGAGGCCTGTCAGCATGAAAACTTTGTCGTCGTTCCTGCCACCGCGGGCGTTGTGGGCGAAAATCGCTCCAACTTGGGCCATTGCCTCGCAGATGAGCACACCCGGCATCACCGGCCGGCTGGGGAAATGGCCTTGAAAAAAATTCTCGTTAAACGTTACGTTTTTGATCCCGACGATTTTATCTTCGCCGTGAATTTCGACGATCCGATCGACCAAGAGAAAGGGATAACGGTGAGGGATGTAATCGAGGATCGCTTTAACGTCCAGCATCGCTATCGAGCTCCTTTTCACCCCCCTTGAGGATCTGCGCGACGCGTTTCTCCAAGCTCCGCACAGTGCTCCAGAGCTTCGGTAGTTGGGGTAAAAGCGTCATGACCTTCAACCATTCATGGTGCGGCGCAGCCGCGATCCCTCCCGAGAGAATCGCGCCCGCAGGAACCGACTTGGGAATTCCGGATTGCGGGCCGATCATTGCTCCGTCACCGATTTGAACGTGATTGACCACTCCCACCTGTCCCGCAAGCGTAACGTTTTTACCGATTCGAGTGCTGCCGGCGATTCCCGCCTGCGCCGCAATTACCGAATGCTCACCGATAGTCACGTTGTGCGCGATTTGAACTAGATTATCGATCTTTACGCCGCGCGAGATCACGGTTCTTCCGAGGGTTGCCCGGTCGACGGTGGTGTTTGCACCGATTTCGACATCGTCCTCGACCACCACGATTCCTGTTTGGGGAATCTTGACGCGTTGATCACCGCTGCCGGCGTAGCCAAAACCATCGCTACCGATGACCACGCCCGCGTGAAGAATGACCCGGTCCCCCAGACGGCACCCCTCGCGCACGACGACGTTGGAATGAAGCACGCATTGCGCACCGACTTGTACTTCTTCCCCGAGAAATACCCCCGGGAAGACTACCGTACCCGTGCCGATCCGTACCCGCGGGCCGACAAAGACATTGGGAAAAATCGTCACGCTTTCGCCCAGGATTGCGGTCTTGTCGATATGGGACTCTGGGCTAACGGTGCGGTTAAATTGCGGCGCCGGGTAGAAAAGTTGCAGGACCTTCGCGAAGGCGACGTAAGGGTCAGCGGTCTCGATATAGTTTAACCTTGATCCAGTTTCAACGTCGCTGACCACGCCGGGCCCGACAATCACGGCGCTGGCCCGACATTGTGATAAGAATTGTTGATAGCGCGGATGGGTAAGAAAAGTGATTTCCCCTGGGTTGGCTTCGTCTATGGCTGCAATTTTATGAATAACGACGCTGCCGTCTCCGATAACCTTTCCGTCGACATGATGGGCGAGTTCACTGAGCGTTTTGCTTGTCACCACTTATTTCTTCACCCGACTATTGTAAACTTCTATCACCCGACTCGTGATATCGGTTGCTTGATCGCTGTACAAAATCTGCGAGCGCTCAAGAATGAGCGTAAACTTCTCCGCCTTTCCTATTTCAGTGACGACCTGTTCGAGTTCCTTGAGAATTTCCGCCATCATCTCGTTATTTTTTCGCTGCAAGTCCTGCTGGTAATCGCCCATGGTGCGCTGTAGGCTGACCGATCGCTTTTGAAAATCCGCTTCGAGATTGCGCCGCTCCTCCTCTTTTAAAAGCGGGCCTTTTTTATCTAAGTCGCCCTTCAATCGCTCAAGATCCTGCCGTTCTTTTTGAACATCGGCCTCGGCTTTCTTTACCTGCGCCTGAAAGCGATCTTTGGCCTTTTTTCCGGCTTGCGACTCAGCAATGATTCGTTGAATATCGATAAATCCGATTTTAATCCGTTCCTGTGCCAATGCCACGGAACAAGAAACAACCAGCATCCCGACGACCAGCCAGTACTTCACGCAAACCTCCGGCAATTGTCTTTAGAAAACTTAGGAATGGCAGTTCCTTTACGGTTGACTGCCGATAGAGAAGCCGAGCACCGACGTTTCATCGTGGGGCTGTTTGTTGAGCGGGAAACCAAGCTCGACGCGCAAGGGACCGAAAGGTGACATCCAGCGAACACCAGCGCCAACCGACCGCCTTAACTCATTGAAGCTAAACGAGTTGGTGAACGAACTGCCCATGTCGAAAAATGCTACCCCGCGCAGCCCGTACTGCTCCATGATCGGAAACAGCAATTCGGTGTTTAGAACCATCGCCTTGTCGCCGCCGACGACATCGGTCGAATGACACACCGGGTCTGTTCCGCCCTCTGGAACTTTGCAATTCGATGGCTCGCGTGGGCCTATGCTTCGCTCAGCAAACCCACGAATGGAATTGATTCCCCCAAGAAAGTAACGCTCGAAAAGTGGCAGATCCTTGTTGCCGCTATTTCGTTCCGCCAAACCGATTCCATAACCGAGCTGTCCGCCCAGGGCCAAGACCCAATTTCCACCCCATTTCGGGTCCTTGAGTAGCGGATAATGCCAGCGCCCGCTTAAATCTGTTTTGATAAACCGCGAGTCACCGCCAAGACCGGCCATCTTCACTGAGAACCCGGATTTGGTTCCCTCTGTCGGTGCGAAAAAGTGGTCCCGGCTGTCGTAGGTGAGGCCCGGAGTGACGGCGCTGGTCAAAGATGTGCCCTTTTCCGCTTTGATCGACTCGGGCGCACTCGACGAAATTCCCTTGATCGTTTCCCGCGTGAGATCGTAGGAAACCCCGCTACGCATATAATCCCAGACGCTGGGAGCGGGATTACTCGCCAATTCATCTGACCCGACGTTTGCGCTCGCTTTGCCTCCGCCAAAAAATGGAAATTTATAATCTTTTAATGGATAACTGCTATTCACCCCGAAACCGATTTTCCGCTCGTCGAAATCGGTGAATTCCCGTTTTGTATTGAAGGCATCGACGCCCAAGGACATCTTTGAATCGTTAAAATACGGATCGTTGGCGCTGAGGATAAAGTCTTGCCGGCTCGATCCAATACTGAAATTACCACTGATTCCCTGTCCTTTGCCCATGAGATTTTTCTCGGAGACGTTGGCATTGAACACGAAGCCATCGCCGCTGCTGTATCCGCCGCCGACTTGAAACGTTCCAGTGGGTCCCTCTTTGACGTCCACCAACACGTCGAGGGTATCGGGTTGATTGGTTTTCTTTGTGGTGATCTGAACATCCTCGAAATAGCCGCTCCTTTGGAGAGCATTGCGGCTCTGGGTGATTTTTGTCCCGGAATAAAGCTCCTGTTCGTTAGTCAGCAACTCGCGACGCACGACTTTATCGCGAGTCTTGGTGTTTCCCGCCACCAATACCCGATTGAAATACACCGGCGGACCCTTGGTAATCACCAGCGCGACATCGACTTTCTTTTCGCCCTCATTGACTTTGGTTATCGGATCGACTTGAACAAACGCGAACCCCTTGTTCGAGTACATGTCCTGCAGTGCGGTGACATCCTCGCGCAGGCGGCTGCCGCGAAAGATCTGACCCGTCGTCAGCTTGACCGATTGCAGCATCTGGCGGCCATCCTGAATCAGCTCGCCGCCAATCTCGACCTTTCCGACCCGATATTGCGGCCCTTCCTGGATACGGAAAACCACTTCCAGTCCGTCGCGCGCACGCAAAATAACCGGATCCTGGATCTTGTGTTCGACGTAACCGTGATCGTTGTAGTGATTCGCCAGAATCGCGACATCGTTGGTCAGCATGTCGCGATCCAATACGCCGCGATTAGTGATAAAGGAAAAGATCCATTCTTCTTTGGTGGCGATCAGATCTTTAAGCTCGCCCTGGGAAAAATTTTTGTTTCCTTCAAACAATACTTTTTTGATCAAGAGGCGGTTGCCCTCGCTGATATCGAGGGTAATCACGGCCTGGTTGCTGGCTTCGACGGATACGGCATAATCGATCACCGCATTCACGTAACCCTGCTCACCGTAAAGCTTCCTTACTTTGTCGACCCCATCGGCGACTTTGGTCCGGTCCAGGATGGTCCTGGCACCGATGCCAAATGCCGATTCGATTTTCTCCCTTGAGACCTGGGAAGCGCCCTGGATTTTCACCTCGCGAATGTAAGGCTTTTCTTTCACCGCGTAAGTCAAAACACCTTCGGGAGAAAGCTCGGCTTTAACGTCATCGAAAAATCCCATGCGAAATATCGCTTTAACGTCTTGCTCGACCATGGCCGGGTCGAACAGCTCTCCCGGCCGGCTTTTCAGATGAAGGCGGATTCCATCGTCTTCAACCCGCAAATTGCCGGCGATTTTTATGTCTTTCAGAATAACTTTCTCTTGGCTCTGAAGCGGCGCGGTAAACCCGAAGCTCAATAACAACAGGCAAAGTGCGGAGGACAAAATGATCAAAGCTTTTTTCGTTTTGGAAGGTTCCATCGACACCTGTGAAAAACCTGTCGCGGGGCGCGTCAAATTTCCTGATTTTGTAGCAAATACCGCCACTTTTGTAAAGCAGAATCGGTGGCTATCAATTCGATCTCAGCGCGCCGGCAGTCAGCTCGACGCAGCGACCGATTTTTTCGGCAAATTGTCGATTGTGGGTAGCTACAATGAGCGCGATATGGTTTTCCTCGTTGAGACGAAACAATAGATTTTGCACCTCTTCGCCGATACGCAAGTCCAAGGAGCCGGTGGGCTCGTCGGCTAGAACGAGCTTGGGCTTCAAGATCACCGCCCGGGCCACGGCCACCCGCTGCTGCTCGCCCCCCGATAGCTTGCCCGGCCGATGGCTCATTCGCTCTTTCAAACCGACCAGAGTCAGTAACTGCTCGGCCTCATGCTGAGCTTGAGCGCGGTCGATGCCTTGAATCAAGGCGGGAAACATGACGTTTTCCAGCGCAGAAAAATCCGGCAACAGGTAATGAAATTGAAAAACAAACCCGATCTCTCGATTGCGAAACTGACACAAGGCGGTTTCGTCTCCTAACGGAAGCTCTTTGCCGGCGTAATAAATTTTGCCGCTGGTCGGATGATCCAGGGCGCCGAGGACGTGCAGCAAGGTGCTCTTCCCGACGCCTGATTCGCCGACCACCGCCAGCCGTTCGCCTTCGGCCAAGTCGAGGTTTAATCCGCGCAACACATGGATTTCGCTGCCGCCTTCGAAGAAGGATTTGTGCAAATCTTTTACCGATAAAAGCTCACTCATAGCGGATAATCTCGACCGGATCGAGCTTAGCGGCCTGGCGCGCCGGATAGATGCTCGCGATCAAGCAAACCGCGAGAGACGCAATAGTAACCATGATGAAATTCATTGGATAAATTCGCACGGGAACGGTCTTAATCAGAAACACGCCGTCCGGTAAATCGAATTGATACTGCGAAATGAGCAGGCATACCAATAGACCAAGAATGGCTCCCAACACTGTGCCGAGAATTCCAATGATACATCCTTTTAGTAAAAAGATCCGACGAATACTTTGCTGGGATGCTCCCATCGAACGCAGGATGGCAATATCTTTCTTCTTTTCCATGACGACCATCACCAACGTCGAGACGATATTGAAGGCGCCGATTAAGATCATCAGCAGCAAGACCAAAAAATAAACCGTCTTTTCAAGCTTGAGCGCAGAAAAAAGGTTAGGCCACAGGCGGGTCCAGTCCTCGGCGAAATAGGGAAACCCGAGTCGCCGTTGAATCTGCTCCGCCACCTGCCTCGATTGATCGACGTTTCGAATTCGGAGCTCGATATTGGTCACGGCGTCGCCAAGCTCAAAAAACTTTTGTGCTTCGGCTAGCCCCATGAAAACCAAGGTCGAATCGATCTCGCTCATCCCGGTTCTGAGTATCCCTGCGACGAAGAACCGGCGCACTTTGGGAATCACGCCAATCGCCGTCGGGCTTCCCAGGGGAGAAACGACTTGAACGGCGCTACCGGTAAAAACTCCCAATTGATTGGCCAACCGTTCGCCTAAAATAATCCCCGGCAACAGCACCGTTCGATCTTCTACTTGGATCGGATGCTGGGTCTTGAGTCCGTCTAAATTGCCTTCCCTGAGAAAGCTTTGAACGTTGACAACTCTGTTCACCCGATCGGGATCGATGCCGCGCACCACCACGCCGGAGACGCGCGACCCCGCCGTCAGCATCACTTGTCCATAAATGGTCGGCGTCGCCGCCACCACGCCGTTTTCCTTGCTCACCTGCTGTATCAAGTTTTCGTAATCGCGCAGCGGTTCGCCGGAGCGGATTAGTGCGATATGGGCGTTGATACCGAGCAGGCGATCGCGCAAGGTTTCTTCAAAACCGGACATCACCGCCATAACCACGTTCAGCGTCATCACACCGATCATGACGCCGAGTACCGAAATCACCGTGATCAGGGAAATGAATGTTTCACGACGCCGCGCCTGCAAATATCTAAGGCCGATAAACAGTTCGTAATTCATGGGGAGGCGGTGGGCGTTATTTGGCTTGAGGGCGCAGCAGCGGAAAAAGGATCACGTCGCGAATCGACGGCGAATTGGTAAGAAACATCACCAGCCGATCGATGCCGATGCCCTCCCCGGCGGCCGGCGGCATGCCGTATTCGAGCGCCCGAACGTAATCGTTGTCGACGGGGTTGGCGGTGTCATCGCCGGCTTTGCGCGCCTCCATTTGCTCTGAGAAGCGCTGACGCTGGTCAGCCGGATCGTTAAGCTCCGAGAAAGCGTTAGCCAGCTCACGACCGGCAATGTAAAGTTCGAAGCGGTCAACCATCGCCGGATTCTGATTGTTTTTTCGCGCTAGAGGCGACACCTCGATCGGATAGCCGGTTATGAACGTAGGTTGGATCAGTTGCGCCTCGGCGACTTGTTCGAAAATCTCCACCAGCGTATTTCCGTAGGGCGCAGTCGAATCGACATGGACTCCCTTGCGCTTGGCGAAATCGCGGAGTCCTTCGAGGCTGCCAACGTCCTGCTCCAATGCGCCGCCGTGCAGCATAATCGCCTCCGGTATCGTGAGCCTGCGCCAGGGCGGTGCCAGATCGATCAAGTGCTCGCCGTACGGCACGTTCAATGAGCCGACCACTTCCTTAGCCAGAGTGACAAAGAGCTCTTCGGTGAGCTGCATCAAGTCGTCGAAAGTCGCGTAAGCCTGGTAAAATTCGATCATGGTGAATTCCGGGTTATGCCGCACAGAAATTCCCTCGTTGCGAAAGTTCCGATTGAGCTCGAAGACTCTCTCGAATCCGCCGACCAGCAAACGCTTTAAAAACAGCTCCGGCGCGACGCGCAAGTAAAGCTCCATGTCGAGAGTATTATGGTGCGTGATAAACGGCCGCGCCGCAGCGCCGCCAGGGATGGATTGCATCATCGGCGTTTCGACCTCGAGAAAATCCCGCTCTTCGAAAAACCGCCGCAGCAAGCGGATGACGCGCGAACGCTTTTCAAAAACCTCGCGCACTTCCGGGTTAACCATTAGATCGAGATAGCGTTGACGGTAGCGGGCTTCGACGTCGGCCAGTCCATGCCATTTCTCCGGCAACGGACGCAGGCATTTAGTGAGCAGACGTAAACCGTCGGCATCGAGCGTCAGCTCTTTCGTTCGGGTTCGAAACAGATGACCCCAAACGCCGACAATATCGCCGATGTCCAAGGCGCGAAATAATGCGTAACCTTCCTCGCCAAGCTTGTTTTGTTGAACATAGACCTGCAGCCGCCCACGGCGGTCCTGCAGATGAAAAAATGAAGCCTTTCCCATTCGTCGGATGGCCATGACTCTGCCGCCGATCCGGATATCAGGCGGCGCGGCGCTGAGATCTTGATCAGTCGCTTCGGCATAATGGGCAACAATTTCTGCAGCAGAGTGGGTCGGCTTGAAGTCGTTCGGGTAAACCACCGCTCCTGAATCTTTGAGCTTCGCGAGCTTTTGCTTGCGGACTTCCACCTGCTCGGTGCTGTCTTCGTTTCGCAATATATCGTTATCAGCCATCGTTCTTTTGCATTTGCGTCCGGCTTCCAGAGATTAGCTCTATCGACTTAGAGAGCGTGGAACGGAAAAAGGATCACAGGCCGAGATTTTTGCAGATTGCCGAGAGAGAATAGGATTTGTTCAAAGAGTAAAAATGCAGACCCGGAACGCCATATTTAATCAGTGCTTCGCATTGATGCGACGCATAGTCAATGCCCATTTCAACGGCAGCACCGTCATCGCTTTCAACTTTCGCCAACTCTCGCTCCAGTTTGGCTGGAATCTTCGCACAGCACAACTCGGTGAAACGGCGTATCTGCGACACCGAGAGAATTGGCAACACTCCGGGAACGATAGGAACCGTTACGCCTAGTTTTCTGAGATCGTCGACAAAACGATAGTAATCGTCGTTATCGAAAAACAATTGGGTAATGACTGCCGCCGCACCGGCATCCACTTTTTCTTTCAAAAATTGTAAGTCGCATTCACGGCTGACGGCTCGGGGATGGACCTCGGGAAAACCCGCCACGGCGATCGAAAAGGCGCCAACCGCTCTGGCCTCGCGAACGAGCTCCACCGCATGGTGAAAACCATCGGGGTGCGGGCGCCAATCGGCCATGCCCTGAGGCGGGTCGCCGCCGAGTGCGATCAGATTTTCAATTCCCTTGTCCTTGAGTCTTGCGAGAATCCCACGCGCTTCCGCCTTAGACTGGCCGACGACCGTCAAGTGGCACATGACCTCCAGACCGCAGTCATTATGGATGGTTTCGACGAGATCGACGGTTTTTTCGCGCGTGCTTCCGCCCGCCCCGTACGTAACAGAACAAAAGCTAGGTTTAAGCCTCTTGATAATCTCAATTTCGCTAAAGAGGTTTTCCTCGCCTTTTTCTGTCTTTGGAGGAAAGAATTCTACCGAGAGGGTCAACCCCGGCCGGGCATAGAGGTCGGCTAGCTTCACACTGGTCCTTGATGACTACCTTCGGCGCGACAGTATTAGTAGCACAACGTTTTGCTTACGACAATTGGTTAGAGGCGCGAATCGGCGTTTTGTTCTGGGGTTATCTAACACTCATGCGCGGCGCGCGGTGATCGGATCGCAGGTCGAATCGGTTTGGGGGGTGATCAATGATCTCAGCGCGTCCGTGTGGTCCAGCCAGGCGCGCATAATTTCTTCCGGGACGTGATACGCTTCCAGTGTTTCTTTTAAAATTTGTTTTCGCCGAGCAAAATGGCCGCCCATGATGGGGTGCTTCGCGTGCGCTAGGTTGAGCGGCCTCCCTTGGTATTCCACCGGCGCACCAAGAAAACCAGCCGTCAGCTGATATTCAAATTCCTTGATCCGGGCCCGGTCCGCATTGCGAAAGAAAAACCCGATCATTCGGTCATCGAACACGCGATCGATAAACATGTTGATAATCTCGCGCAGTTTGGGTTCACCGCCCAACTTTTCAAAGAGAGAACTCGCCATAGTTTCGTTGACACTCACTTCAGCTTTGCTGGTCTGATCGGCGATCGCATCAGTTGGAATCGATTCGCCGGGAACACGCACAGCTTTCACATCATGCCTAATTGCAGTCGCGCGGCTTCGGACATCTTGCTCATATCCCAGGGCGGATCCCAAACCACATCGATTTTTACATCTGTGACCCCCGGCACTGCCCTCACCTTACTTTCTGCCTCGGCAGGCAAAGACTGCGCCGCCGGACAATGGGGTGAGGTGAGAGTCATCTGAATCGTCACCACGCCCTCGGCGCCGACCTTGATATCGTAGACCAAACCCATCTCGTAAATGTTCACCGGGATTTCCGGGTCGAAGCACGTGCGCAACGCTTCGATCACTTGCGATTCGATTATTGTCTGATTAATGCTTTCCATAGTGCATTCCTTGGTTCGCTCGTTCGCCTTCGGCCCGTAGGCGGTCATCGTATTGATCGTGTGACCTTTATGACGCTTCGCCCTTCACTCAATCCCCAACTGTTGTTTTGCACTTCCCGAGATCATGCTTTGATTCCACGGTGGATCCCAAACCAACTCGACGTCAACCTCGCGTATGCCAGGCACTGTGAGTAACTTTTTCTTGATGTCTTCCTTGAGAAACTGACCCATACCGCAACCTTGCGCGGTCAACGTAAAGCGCACCGAGGCTCTGTGTCCGGCTTCGGGTAGTTTGCTAATCTGACAGTCATAGATCAAACCTAGATCGACAATATTGACGGGTATTTCGGGATCGAAGCAAGAGCGCAGCTCGTACCAAACTCGGTCTTCGAGCGAAGCGGAACCGGCTTGCGCCGACGACTGGGGCCGCGGTACATCATCGGATAGCGTCAAGCCGAGGGCATCTGCATCACGCCCATCGATACGCACGGTATAACCTCGCTCCGTCATCACCGTGTAAGTGCCGCCCAATGCCTGCGTAAGCCAGACCGAACTTCCCGCCGACAACGACACCGGGTCTCCGCTTGGAACCATCACTGCAGGACAATCGCGCGTCAGCGTGATCGGTTTCTCCGTGGACATTGGGCAACCCCCTTTCGTGGTGATCCGAAGTGCTATTCCGTAGTCGCTGGGCGCGTCTCGCCTTTGAGCGCTGCATTCACCGTATGCCAGGCCAAGCTGGCGCACTTAACCCGGGCGGGGAATTTACATACACCCGAAAGAATTGCCAGCTTCCCCACTTTTTCGGAGACAGCATCCCCATTCGTCTCATTGGTAAGCATCTGGTGCACCTTGTCAAACAAGGCATGCGCAGCGGCTTCGCTTTTGCCCTTCAACTCGGCGGTCATCATCGATGCCGAAGCTTTGGAGATCGCACACCCGGAGCCTTGAAAGCTGATATCTTGAATGACGCCATCTTGCAGTCGCAAAAACACCGTCACGTGGTCGCCGCACAACGGATTGTACCCTTCCGCCTTGCGATTGGCATCGGCCATCAGCCGGAAATTCCGCGGACTCTTATTATGGTCCAGAATGACTTCTTGATAGAGATCGTCTAGATCCGACATCAGTCAAATACTTTCAGAGCGCGATGAATCGCTCGTACCAAAACATCGATTTCTTCAGTTGTGTTATAGAAGGCAAATGAAGCCCGCGTCGTCGCCGGCACGCCGAACCGTTGCATCACCGGCATCGCGCAATGGTGTCCGGAGCGCACAGCGACTCCTTCTTGGTCGAGAATCGTCCCGACATCGTGTGCATGAACATGGTCGAAAACGAACGACAGCACCCCCGCTTTTTCCTTTGCCGTGCCGATAATTCTGAGGCCATCGATGTTTGACAACGCTTCCGTGGCATAGCTGAGCAGCGCGTGTTCATGGGCCGTCAATCCTTGCCAATCGAGACCCTGCAAATAATCGATTGCCGCGCCCAATCCGATCCCACCCGAAATATGGGGCGTACCCGCCTCAAACTTATACGGCAAGACGTTGTAGTGGGTTTTTTCGAAGGTAACCAAGCTGATCATATCACCGCCGCCTTGATAGGGCGGCATCTTTTCCAGGAGCTCACCACGCCCGTACAACACACCCACGCCGGTGGGCCCAAACATCTTATGGCCGGAAAACGCGTAAAAATCACAGCCGAGATCCTGCATATCAACTCGCAGGTGCGGCACCGCCTGTGCGCCATCGAGGAGAACGGGAATGCTGCGTTCATGGGCGAGAGCTACAATCTCCTTGACCGGGGCAATGGTCCCGAGAGCATTCGAGACATGGGCAACGGAGACGAATTTCGTCTTTTCGTTCAGCAACCGGCGAAATTCGTCCATGACGATTTCACCGTCATGATTGATCGGGATCACCCGCAGCTTAGCGCCAACCTGCTCGCAGAGCATCTGCCAGGGCACGATGTTGGAGTGATGTTCCATCGCTGAAATGATGATTTCATCGCCGGCTTTGAGAAAAGTCCGGCCGTAGCTCTGGGTCACCAAATTGATCGCTTCCGTAGTACCGCGCACGAAGATGATTTCCTGATTATTGCGGGCGTTGATGAAGCCGCGGATCTTACTGCGTGCCTCTTCGTACGCTGCGGTGGCGCGCTCGCTGAGGTAATGGACACCACGATGGATGTTGGAATTCTCCGCGCTATAGTAGTGAGCCAATGCGTCGATTACCGCCTGCGGCTTCTGGCTGGTCGCGCCGTTGTCGAAATAGACCAGCGGCTTGCCGTGCACCTTCTGTTGAAGGATCGGAAAGTCTTCACGGATACGCGCCACGTCAAATCTGCCTGCCGGCGCGCGCGAATCGGCTAAATGAGATACGGCTTTCATAAATCGACTCAAGGCTTGCGAAATCTTGCCACGAGATAATCGTCAAGACGTTGGCGTAGGCAATCGATTTTAATCCGAGTCACCACGTCGCTGGCAAATGCAAAGCTCAAAATGCTGCGGGCCTCTTCGAGCCCGAGCCCGCGCGTACGGAGATAGAACAATGCGTCGGCGTCCAACTGACCGATGGTCGAGCCATGACTGCACTTGACGTCGTCCGCATAAATCTCCAATTGCGGCTTGGTGTTGACCGCCGCGTTCGCCGATAACAACAAGTTCTTGTTGGTCTGACGCGCATCGGATTTCTGAGCGTCTTTGTGCACGATGATTTTGCCGTTAAAGACTCCATGGGAACTGCCGTCAAGGATGCCTTTATAAAGCTCAAAACTGCTGGCCCTTGGTTTGGCGTGCTCGATCTCTGTGTAATTATCGATATGCTGTCGCTTGTCGCCTAGATAAAGGCCATTGAGCACGCACCCCGCGCCTTCACCGTCAAGAACAACGTGCA
The DNA here is from genome assembly GCA_036505755.1 of Binatia bacterium. Taxonomy (GTDB): domain Bacteria; phylum Desulfobacterota; class Binatia; order UBA9968; family UBA9968; genus DP-20. Next base: position 24,621 of record DASXSW010000044.1, read on the forward strand.
CGTTGTTTCGCACCAGCGAACCGCTTAGAGTCACCCCATGCGCCGTCAGCTGGCAACCACGCTCCAACTCTGCCTCCATGGTGCCGACATGAAGCCCGGCGTCGCCTTCTTGCTGCAGACGATAGTGCTCAATCAGCGCGTCGGGCCCGCCGATTAATTCCGTGAGCGCGTTGCAAAAATAAGTGCCCGAATTGAGTCCTATATAGCTCTCGACGATCTTCGCCTCACTGGCCGCGCCTAGCAGGATCAAAATGCGCGGGTGCGACATCACCTGGCGCTCTCCAGCAACAGAGGCGAAGACAAGATAAACGGGCTGAGTCAAACGGCAACGCTCCGGAACCACGATGACGGCGCCATCTTCCACAAACGCGGTGTTGAGCGCTGCGAATGCTTCATGCCGGTACCGCGCGTAACGACCGAGATGCGCCGATAAAAAGTCGTCATTTTGCCGCACCATTTTGGCGAGGCTCTGAACGTGCACGCCGGCGGGCAAATCTTGCGTTCGGGAAAACTCGGGCGCATAAACTCCGTTGATAAAAACCAACCGGCAGGATTCGGCATCGACGAATGACCTAGACAAGATCTCGTTGGCGTCGAGACTTCGAGCCGCGCCGTTTGCATGGACAAAGCTTTGCGACGAAATCGGCTCCACGCTGGTGAATTTCCACGCTTCGTTCTTATGGCTCGGAAATCCGAGCGCTTCGAAGCTCGCAATCCCAGCCTCACGCAGCTCCTCGAGCCACGATGGACCGCTTGCCGACCGCGTCGATCGCGATTGGTTGAAGGCAGCGAGATACTGTTCCTTGCTCTCTGTCGCTAGCATGGTTTACTGAATTCTTGTCGAGATTACTGAACAGTCGCCGTTTCGCTCTTGAGCCAATCGTAACCCTTGCTTTCCAGCTGAAGAGCCAACTCTTTGGTGCCGGATTTTACTACCCGGCCATTGTAAAGTACGTGGATGAAATCCGGCACGATATATTCCAACAACCGTTGATAGTGTGTGATCACGATTATCGCACGATCCTTGCGCCGCAGGGCATTGACGCCTCCGGCGACGACGCGCAAGGCGTCGATATCGAGACCCGAATCGGTTTCATCGAGCAACGCCAAGGTCGGGTCCAACACCGCCATCTGCAGCACTTCGTTGCGTTTCTTTTCACCGCCGGAAAAGCCTTCATTGAGCGGCCGGTTGATCAGCACCTGATCCATTTCCACCAGTTTGGTTTTCTCCTTCATGAGCGCCAAGAACTCCATGGCGTCGAGCTCTTCCAAGCCACGGTGCTTGCGCACGGCATTGAGCGCGGCTTTGAGAAAATAAGTCGTGCTAACCCCTGGGATCTCAACTGGATATTGAAATGCGAGAAAAATCCCCTCGCGCGCTCGAGCTTCCGGGCTCATCGCCAATAGATTCTTCCCTTGATAGATCACTTCACCGCTGGTGACTTCGTAATTCTCACGCCCCGCTAAGACGTGGGCCAGTGTGCTCTTTCCCGAGCCATTGGGTCCCATGATGGCGTGTACTTCGCCGGCGCCGACATGCAGATTAATGCCGCGAAGTATTTCCTGGTTGCTGACCTTCGCGTGCAGATTTTTGATATCCAACATCGAATTCCTTCCGAACCATTCCCGATCACATAGCCTTTTGCAGCAGGCGGCCTTTGAGGCCTTGGCGGTCGGCGATTTCTGCGACACTCACGCCGGCTAAGAAATTTGCCAGCACGAGTTGGGCTTCTTCCCACACCGATTTTTGCGAGCACACCGCGCAGTAAGAACAATAATTAATGCCCTGCTCGAGACACTCCATCAAAACCAGCGGCCGTTCGACGGTTTCGTAGACGTCTTTGATTGAGATCGCGCTCGCTCCCCGGGCTAGGGTAAAACCGCCTTTGGAGCCGATGTGCGATTGGACCAAGCCCCCGGCCACCAGGTCCTTCATGATCTTAGAAAGATAAAATGACGGAATATCCTGGCTCTTCTCGATATCGGCGCGGCTAACAACCTTTCCCGGCGGCTGCCCCGCGAGATAGGATAACGCGCGGACCGCATAATCGACCCGCCGTCCTACGTTCATGAGCGAACTTCGCTCGCTTCTACCCTTCATCCGTTTCACAATCAGCTCGCAATTTGAATATAGACTCCTTAGGTCTTTAATGTCAAGGTAGCATCGCTATGAAGCGCGACAAATAGCGTGAACCTACAGCCGCTTTAAGACGGAGATGGCGCAAAATAGGTTAAAAAAGACAGCCGCAACTTCGACCCGAGCTGTGAAAGCCTCAGTGAGGATTCAGCATCCCGCAAGCATTAGAAAAGATAGTCTAGAGAAGAGAAACTGCAACCAAAATCAGCTACGGTGTGCGCCAAGAGTCCAATTGCGCCAGTCTCAAAGCGGCTTGTCCGGGCGATTACGCAGCTCGGCAAAATTATCGGCGGTCTTGTCATCTCCTGACTCGACGACAAAATTCTCAACGCCCTTGGCAAGAGCTTTTCCGGCGGCCGCTCGTGCGCGGAATTTTTTCGTAGGCGGTTTTTGCGCGCCGCCGCAGAGAGGACATAATTTAGGCGGACTACTTTTTTTCATTTGGCTCCTGTACCTCGGCGCGGTCGAGAAGATTTCCAAGTGGGACCGGAAAACCGGGCACGTTAATCAATAAACGTCGATAAGCACCAATCAGCCGAAGCGGCTTGGCAACGTGTCGATTCACAACAACGCTTCGGAACGAAGGGCGGTGGATGGATTGGCGATTTTGAAAGATCCGTAAAGCTAGAAAACGCGACCCCAATGACGGGACTTAGCCCTTGCTAGCCTGCTTCACGGTTATCTGATCCTTAATCTTATCGAAGGTCTCCTGCGGAATGATCTTCTTCGAAACGAGTTCATTTCTTCTTTTATAAGGACGCCCTTCGATAATCTTTTTCGCTTGAGTCTCGTTAATTCCGCGAATCGCCTTCAGATCTTTGGCCGACGCAGTATTAAGGTCCAGCCGATCGGTTTTTGAAGGAGTCTTTTTGGTCTCGGCTGCAGGCTTTGGCGGTGTCTCGGCTGACTGAACCCAAACTGGAGAGAATTCGATAAGAGCACTGGCAAAGAGTGACGCGACCAAGACCGTAAATAGCTTCATTCCAATCCTCCTGTCTACTTAAGGGTACCAGACAGCGGAAAATTAAGCGAACAAACTTGACTGGTCCTAAGAAAAATTTATTTTCCATCGAGCGTTTTCGGACTGGTAGTGCTGAAGTGGTGATGCAAAGGCGAGGAGACAACTGGCGCACGCCAAATCGCTCGTTAAAGTTCCGATTCAGACTGGTCCGCTGTTGTCCCGCTGTCATCATTTTTCATAATTTTCGCTTTTGAATTGAGCCACCCCTAAAAAAGGACAACGACGGATACGTGGAAGACGGGACCCCAATGAAAATCAACGCCAGACATGCTTCGGATACTTGCGCTGTAGTTCCGGCTTGAGTTTCGGATAGGTTTCACGCCAAAAAACTGACAGGTTCTCCGTAACCTGCACCGGGCGATTACTGGGCGCGAGCACCTGAATGCGGACACGAACGCGCCGGCCAGCAATCCAGAGCGCTTCATTGATGCCGTACAGATCCTGGATGCGCGCCGCAATCGTCGGCGCGGCGTCGACGGAGTAGAAGACCTTCACCGTGCGACCACGGGGCAACTGAATCCGCTCAGGTGCATACTCTTCTATCCACGCCTGCTGCTGCCGGGACAACCATGACTTGACGACAGACAAGACAGGCCGATTTTTGATTTGGTTGAAACTGAAGGCGCCGTGGCAAATGAGCTCGAGCATGGCGACCCGGTCCTCTCCTCCGATGGCGGGCAATGTCAACTCCGGCATCCATTCGCGTAACCGATTGACGCGCAGGATCCATTGTTCAACCGATTCGTTCCAGTTCTCGAGGACGCAGCGGCCGGCCGCGAGTTCGCGCGCCAGAATCTTGGCCGCTTCCTCAGCCGGTGGATTGTCGGAGAGTTTCTCTTCGAGAACGAGGTCGCGGAATCGCTTTTCCTCTCGGGCAACGACGCGCTTCAATGCCGGGTCGTAGACAACGACATGAACTTCTTTGAAGTTGTCTGGGAAAAGTTCGCGCAACCACTCCTTCTTGATCGCCGTCGCCAGATTCAGCACGACATTCAAGGCTCGGTCCCTGCCGCCGCCGCGTTCCACCTCGCGCACTTCGGAGACCACGAAGAGAGGCGCTTTCACGACGCTCTCGCGGGCCAACACGCCGCGACGGCCATGGACTAGTTCGCACCGTCGTGTGCTGGCGTCCAGACGCTTGGCGAGATGGTCGGGAAACCCAACCAGCACGCACCGCGCCAACGCAGCGTGCCCGGCCGGCTTCTCGCTGATGTCCAAGCCCTCAGCCGCGGCGATCCTCAAAAACTGCTCGAACAACGGACCGACCTGACGCGCTGCTTGGGCGTGAACACCGAGCTGGCGGCAGCGTTCGATGTCGTATCCATTGCGCTCGGCGTCTCGCCAGGCGCGCATCAGCACAAAAAAATCCGACTCCGTCTCTGCATCGAACAGATCGTCGCGCCCGTCTTCCACTTCTTTTGCCTGTCGGCGCACCAGCAACTCCCGCCCTTGCGTCAGAGCGGCAATCAACGCGACCGGCCGCACACAACCATAGTCGTGGGCGGCCAGCAGCATCCGCGCGTAGCGTGGATGCGCTGGAAATGCGACCATCCGTCGTCCGACTTCGGTGAGGGCACCCGTCGTGTCGTCAATCGCTCCCAAGTCGGTGAGCAGCATGTTGGCGCGTTCCAGCGCGCGAGCGTCGGGGACCTCCAACCAGCGAAATGTCTGCACGTCGTTCACCCCGCTCGCCTTGAGCGTGAGGATTACTTCCGAGAGATCCAGACGCTTCACTTCGGAAAGCTCCTGCACCGGACGCGCGCTCTGGTCATGCGTCGTCCATAGACGCAAGCAGTGTCCGGGCGCGGTGCGACCGGCGCGACCTGCCCGTTGGTCCGCTGCGGCGTGGCTGATTTTTTCGACGAGCAACGTGTTGATGCCGCGATAGGGATCATATCGCGGTATACGCGCCAAACCGCTGTCGAGCACCAAGCGAACACCGTCGATGGTGAGCGAGGTTTCCGCGACGTTAGTGGCGACGACGATTTTGCGCCGGTCATATCGGGCCACCGCCGCGTCCTGATCGATGGGTGGCAATTCGCCGTGCAATGGAAAGACGAGGAACTTCGGGCCGAGCCTATCGCGCGCCGCCTGCACGGTGCGCGTGATTTCATACGTTCCGGGCATGAAAATAAGAGCGTCGCCTTGGGGATGCTCGCGTACCAGGCGTTGGAGTTCTTTGACGGCAAGTTCCCACACCGGTGCGTCACCGGCAGGTTTGGGTAGATATTCTATGGCGACGCGGTAGGTGCGACCTTGCGACGACAACAGCGCACAAGGGTGGAGATATTTTTGAACCGCGGCGACATCGAAGGTGGCCGACATGACGATGATGATGAGATCGGGCCGCGTCGATTGCTGGATTTGCAGAGCCCGCGCCAGCGTGATGTCCCCGTAGAGGTGTCGTTCGTGAAATTCGTCGAACACGATCGCGTTGACACCTTTCAAGTCGGGATCAGCCAGCATCTGGCGCAGCAGCACGCCTTCGGTCACGTAACAAATACGCGTGGCCCGAGACGTGACGTTGTCCAGCCGCATCTGATAGCCCACCTCGCCGCCAAGTTTTCCGTTTCGAGCCCGCGCGACCCACGCCGCGAGCATTCGCGTCGGCAAGCGGCGCGGCTGCAAGATCGTAACTCGGCCATCGCCCAGCAATCCACCGTCGAGCAACATCTGTGGAACTCGGGTCGATTTGCCGGAGCCGGTTGGCGCGGTTAGAACCAATCGCTTCTGCGTCGTCAGGGTCTCGAGCAATGGCGGCTCGATTTCTAAAATAGGTAAATCCGGGTTTCGCATCGCTCGGGTAACTTAACATAAAGGAACCCGCATCGAGGAGTCCCGATTAAATTACCCACTGTTTGTATTAGGATGGGATGCGGTAAGACTGAAACTAAAATCGTAGGA
>DASXSW010000045.1:0-8890 GCA_036505755.1 Binatia bacterium
GGAAGGCCGGTTCTTTGAGGATTTCGAAGTTGGCGATGTTTATCGCTGCCGTCTGGGACGGACGGTTACCGAAGCGGATAACATCTGGTTCACGTTGCTGACCAACAACACCAATCAAATTCACTTTAACAATGAGTACGGCAAGCGCACGGAGTTCGGCAAGTGCCTGATCAACAGCGCTTTGACTCTAGCTATCGTCGCGGGCATGGGTGTGGCCGACGTGAGTGAGAATGGTTTCGCGCTCGGCTGGGACGAAATCAAACTTCCTAATCCGTTGTTTGCCGGCGACACGCTCTATTCGGAATCCGAAGTGCTGGAAAAACGCGAGTCAAAATCGAAGCCGCAACTTGGCATCATCAAAGTGCGTACCCGCGGGATTCAGCAGGAGGGTAAAGTTGTCATCGATTATGCACGCAGCGTGATGGTGTGGAAGAAGGCTTATGCGCCGAAGCAAGATTTGTTTCCCCAAGTGAAAGAGGACAAGAAATAGCGCTTTCCGTTCCAATCGTTCAAACAGTCCAAAACGTTCAAGTCGTTTAAGCAAAATACGAGATCATCGTGGCAAAAACCCAAAAGTCTTCACGCGCGCTGGATGGAGTTAAAATTCTCGCTTTCGAGCAGGTTCTGTCAGGACCGTTTGCGACCTGTTTGCTCGCCGATATGGGCGCGGAGGTGATCAAAGTCGAACGCCCGGGCGTCGGCGACGTCATTCGCTCGTGGGATTCGGTGGTGAAAGGTTTGTCTTCGGGCTATGTCTGGCTCAACCGCAACAAGCGCAGTCTGACCGTTGACGTCAAGAAAGAAAAAGGCCGGGAGATTCTGCAAGAGCTGGCGAAGAACGCCGACATTTTTTTCGAAAATTATGCACCTGGTGTGGCAGGGCGTTTGGGTCTCAGCTATGACAAACTCACTGAAATTAATTCACGGTTGATTTACTGCTCGCTTTCCGGCTACGGCCAAGACGGACCGTACCGTGATGTAAAAGCCTACGATCTGCTGATTCAAGGCGAGGGCGGCATCATCGCGACGACCGGATATCCCGACAAACCGGCTCGCGCAGGAATCGCGATCGCCGACATCGCCTCGGGTATGTACGCCGCCATCGGGATCCTACTCGCGCTCTATCAGCGCGAGAGAACCGGCCAGGGCCAGTTCATTGATGTTTCGATGCTCGACTCGATCGTCTCGTGGCTCGGATATTTTCCGCACCATTATTGGCATGCGGGTGAAGAGCCTGCGCGGGTCGGCATGCGCCATCACTATGTGACTCCCTATGGTCCGTATCTCGCCGGTGACGGCGAGTATGTGAACCTGGCAGTGGCCAGCGCGTCGGACTGGGAAATCTTCTGTAAAAAAGTTATCGAAAAACCCGAGCTGCTCGACGATCCGCGCTTCGCCACGGTAGAAGGCCGGCGCAAAAATCGCGGACTGTTGGAAGAAACGATTGAAAATATCTTTCTCGGAAAAGATCACAAGCAGTGGCTGGAACAATTAAAGAAAGCCGAGTTGCCGCACGGCATCGTGCGCGGCATCGCAAAAGTGCTCGCGCACCCGCAAGTGGTCGCACGCAAACTCATTAGGGAAGCTGAGTCGCCGGTAGGCACAGTGCCGGTGATCGCCAATGCGCTCAAGATGTCGCGCAGTGAAGCGCGCTACGATCGAATACCCGCGTTGGGCGAGGACAATGATACGATTCTGCGTGAGCTCGGTTACGATACGGGTGCGATCGAGTCGTTGAAGCGGGACAAGGTAATTTAGTGGTCTTGTCTCAAGAGTTCGTCAAATACCTCTTTTGCCTTCGCCGTGCTTAATTTCATAGCGTGTTCTTGACGATTATTCCGGCGCAAAATATCAGATGGCCGATCGGTGTCAACCAGTTGCTGCAGGAGGCTCGATGCATGCGTAAACCGGTTGTTGGCGTGATGGGCGCTTCGGCCAACGATGCGCTGTCAGAAGCCGAAGCGAGCCGCCTCAAAGCGCTGGCCGAAAAACTCGGCGCGGCGGTCGCGAAGCAGGAATGTATTTTGGTCACAGGTGCGACCACGGGACTGCCGGATTTGGTCGCCAAAGCGTTTCGCATGAACGGCGGCTTCGCTGTGGGAATTTCTCCCGCCGAAAATCGCCAGGATCACTTGGCTCGATTTGGATTGCCCGAAGACGGCGCCGATGTGATCATCTATACCGGGTTCGGCTACAAAGGCCGCAACGTTGTCAACGTTCGCACAGCGGACATCGTGCTGATCATTGGAGGGGCAACCGGCACTCTCAACGAGTTCACTATCGCCTATGACGAAGGAAAAATTATCGGCGTGCTCGAAGGCAGTAGCGGTGTGACCGACCATATCCGAGAGATTGTCAGGTTTTGCAACAAGCCTACGACGGGCGCGGTTTTCTTTAGCGACGATCCGGAAAAGCTCGTGGAGCAGTGCATCAATGCGTTTTGTTCTTAGCCACGATGAATCGCGTTATAGAGCCGACTCAGACTTGCTTCTTTTTCAGCCGAAGCAGATAGTCATTGGTGAATTTCTTCAAATGGTCGTGCTTTAGTCCGTTCCGAATAGCTTCTTCGACAGCCTTATCTTCATTCCAACCCTGCTCGGTAACGCGGAAAATCATCATGAAGGGCGCGACACGCTCGGCGAAGGCACAGTTGATCAGCATGGGGTGGTTCGCCTTGTCGCGAACCAGCGCGAGGAATTCATCCACTTGCTCATGGCGAGGCAGCTTGGCGCTGGCCGGAATGTTGAAGTAGCGCATCTTGTTCTGCTCCACCGTCAATCGTTCTCGCACAAGATCAACTCCATCTTGCTTGGTCCGCAGCGTCAAGACAGACCGATATCCATTGGCGGCAGCCTTGGCGTACGCCGCTCCTGAAGGTTGGCCGCCGGCCGATGGCTTATCATCGATGCAGAGGACGACGGGGACATCGACATTCGCCGAGCGTTCGAACCGATTTGGCAAAGGGCGTTCGGTTTGCGGGGCTGGAGCAGCCCCGACCAACGCAATGACCAGAGCAAAACTAGCTAGACTGCCGATAGAATTCTTCACAAGGGGCGACCAAGTTTAGCGGGAAACGCGGTTGAAACATTCAAAAGCGCGACGGCGGACGCGAGCAATCATCTTAGCTTGCAGTACTATTACTGTTTTACCTTGTGACTCGCGATGTAATCTTTCGCAAATTTCTTCAGCTCTTCGCCGCGCAAGCCGATCTTGATCGCTTCCTCCAGGGCCTTTTCTTCGCTCCAGCCTTGTTCAACGACGCGGAGAATCATCATAAAAGCGCCGACCCGATTGGCGGTGGCGCAGTTAACCAACATCGGGTGATTGGCTTTGTTGCGCGCGATGCTCAGGAATTCATCGGCCTGCTCTGCACGGGGCGATGAGCCATTTACCGGGATGTTGAAGTAGCGCAGCTTTTTGCTTTCGACTTGAGCGCGTTCGCGGGCCAGATCGATCCCCTCGTTCGCCGTCCGCAGGCTCAATACCGAGCTAAAGCCGCTTGCCGCGGCCTTGGCGTAAGCATCTCCGGTGGGTTGTCCGCCCGTCGCAAAGTTTTCATCCAAACAGAGAACTCGCGGCACATCCGGGCTGAGAAGTTGTTGGATTTGCTCGGGGCGCATGGGATTGGCTTTCGGACTTTCCGCCGCGAGCGTCATCGTTGAGAAAAACATTACGGCAGCAGCGGTGAACTCGTAGAGCTTCGTCATGAAATCCTGCGAATACCGTCTATAACCTGAATAATCCCGCCGCGGTTTTTCCAAGTATGCCGATTTTATCAGTTGCCGAGCACGGCGCCTGGCGCACCATTTCGAGCGATTCGATCAGGTTCGCTGCGGTCTTGCATTCGAGCGGATAGTCGCTGCCAAACATGATTCGGTCCGGCGTAGTGATGTTGAAGGCGGCAGCCATAGCAGGCAACCATGCGCCGGTTCCCGCCGTGTCGAAGTAAAGACGCTGAAAGAGTTTCTCGAATCGTTGCGTAAGGCCGAACTTCTTCTGTTCGGATTGCGTCTTCAAGTAGCCGCGCATATCCGCCGGGATGTCGGCGTCGTCCGTTTCGAAGAAGGCCATCATTCGCCCTTTGAGGGAAGAAGTGCCGCCGCCTAAGTGTGGCATGATGAAGCGCAGCTCGGGATAACGCGGCAGGACACTGTTCATGACGCGCACGATCGCTTGGGTCGTTTCGAGAGGACGAAACACACAGCGGTCGAGATTGTAAACCGTATCGGAGCCGGTGGGTTTCGATTGCGGGTGAATGACGATGGGCAAATTGTGCTTCTGAATGATCTCGAATAGCGGATTCATGATCGGATTGTCGAGCTGAACGTCGAGGTGGCAGGCGAGGAGCGCTACGGCACGCAGCCCCAGCTCGATGCCGCGCTCAAGCTCTCGCTTTGCAGCTTCGGGTTCGTGGATCGGCAGGTGGATCGCGCCGCGGAATCGATTCGGATATTTCTTTTCGACTTCGGCGATGCCGTCGTTGAGCGCTCTGGCCACCTCGGCGCCCATCACCTGGACTTGATCCGTCAGAATACAAACGCTGATGCCGGCCTCGTCCATGCACTTGATGTGTGATTCAAGGTCCTTTCGCGAAGGATGGAGGGTCAAACTGATCTCTTTAGTGACGATGCGTTTACCCCCAGCTTGAGCAGCAAGACGGTCAAATAAAATAGCGGGCATGTAGTGGTGGTGCACGTCGACGATAAGCTCTGCGGCAGCCATGATTTCGGGTGAACTCCTAGCCTTTGGGTTTTGTGAACTCAACCTACGTCACGCCGCTTGTGACTGCAAGAGTGTGTTGAAGAGGCATATTTTCGCTAATCTGTTGGGTGACTCGACGCGCGAAGCGGAATTAAATAGGACACCCAAAGAATGATAACAGGCATGACGGCGGCGTGTACAAACAGGTCTGCGGGAGTCCAAGCGTAACTCGCAGCGTGCGGTGATGTGCAGGGGGGACAAACCCACATGAGCACTCCGGCGAAAAAAAACGAATTATGAACGCCACCGAACATCAACCGCTCACTAAACAGGGCAATGGCGCCGCCGAGCGCCAAAGTACAGGAAACCAACCAGACTCGATCGAGATGCTTGTTTGAAAATCGAAAAAACAACGCGCCGAGAAGAAATACATAAAAAAAATACAGCAAGACGATAAGATGAAATGGCTCGAACGCGGTTACATGAAAAACCGAGTGCAGTCCAAAGTTTTTGAACACTTCAACCTTATAGGGTCGATCCCAGCGGAAGAAAACCGCTTTGGAACCAAAATCGACCAATAGGACTCCAATAAGTAGACGGAAGTACAGATTCGCTTCGTCCTTGGTTGGCTTGCGCCATGCTCCGCGGACCCCAAACCCGTGCCGCTTCGTGATCAACAACCAACAGCCGAACAGAACGGCGGTACAGATAAGCGCGTCGTGGAGCGAGGATGTAGACGTAGCCTGGCCCGTCATCGAGAATAACCAAAGCGGCGCCAACAGCGCCATGACGAGGCCGAAGGCGTAGTAACGGTCGAGATAGGCGATCATAAAGAAATCTGAGCCGGTTTACTCCGGATCTTTCGCCAGCGCATCCAACAAGTCGGGGGTGACTTCCGCGAGCGATGTGCAAATCCGAGTTGCCTTGGAAAAATCATGATGCCGGGTGTGCTCGTTGGGCACGACGATACAGCGCATTCCGGCATGATAAGCGGCCAGCACGCCTTTCTCTGCGTCTTCTAAAACCAAGCATTCCGATGGCTTTACGCCCAATTGTCTGGCCGCTTCCAGAAATATGTCCGGCGCGGGTTTGACTCTCGCCACGTCCAAACCACTGACGATGACTTCAAAATAATGGGCGATGTTGAGCCCGCGCAAAACTCCGTCCACGGCATCGCGATAGGACGACGAGGCCAGCGCGATCTTCTTTGTGCCGTGAAGGGCGTTCAGGAGCTCCAGCGCGCCGTCCATTGGGCGCAGCGACGAGCCAAGCAAAGTTAGATAGTGCTCTGACTTGCGCGCCCGCACCGCGTGGGGGTCGAGAGCTGAACAATGCACACCGACCCACTCGGCAATCCCTTTGCCAGAGCGAACCCAATGTTCAGCATAGTCAGTTTCGCTCAGGCTAACGCCGTGTTCCAACAGCGCCGTCTGGTAGGCCCGGCAGTGGAGACGTTCCGTGTCGGCCAGGAGGCCATCCAGGTCAAAAATTACCGTGGTGATCATGGCGACAGGCTTAACCCTGTGGAGTATTTTAATCGAGTTTTGCGGTGTTTTCATCTGCCAAGCCGAGACGGTTGTACGATGGAAGGTCGGCCGGATAAAAAAAAGGCCCGAACTCATGCGAGTCGGGCCTTGAAACATGCGGAAGTGGAGGTTAGGACGGCTGCCCTGTCTGTTTGCGGAACTGATCGCGGGTGGAGCGGACCAGACTCTTAAGCTGGTCTTGTTGTTGAGCGGTTAACACGGACCGACCGTTTTCAAGCGCCTCGACCCGCAAGTAGCGAAGTTCGGACCGGTACTTCTCGGCCTCTTGGATTTTGGCTTTGATCTGAATCAAGTTGGCCGGTGTTTGTTGCATGAGAGTGGCGATCTCCTTTTCGATCGCCGTTAGTTGCTGTTGAGGCGGGGTAACTTGGCTCTGGTAGTGGGTTCTAATGTTTTCCAAATTGCTTACCTGCTCAGTCGTCAATTTGAGCTCGTCTTTGTGCTTGAGCGCGATACTGATCAGAGGCGCCCCGGCAAATCCGCCTACCATGCGATCACCATGGGTGAACGGCCTTCTACCAGGTCCCTCCTGTGCGGCTGCCATAGGGGTGTTGAAGCATGCGAGCGCAAACATCGCGAATAGTGTGGTGCCAATAATCAATTTACGGACTTTGTTCATATATCCTCCTCAAGGGCGATCGGGTTTGTTTGATTGATTAGACGAAGCTCGGGACAAAAAAGTTTACGATGGGTCAAAAGCTGAAGGTATCGGGCAATACGAGGCGATTTCGATCGGATTTCAGGTTTGCCGGCAATAACGCGAATGGTCGAGCCGCCTTACCGTCCGCCTGGCCCTATTCTTTGCGCCACCCGAGGGTTGCGCGGACCCGTTTGGAGGCCCGCTGACGCGATTTCGTAGATCCTTGCCGGCGCCGAGGGAGTACGATTACTGAGCTATGCCATGATTGAACTCGTCGTAATTTTGTGGAGCGTGAGGTCTTTGTCTATCGCCGATAAAGCCGCCCAGCAGATTGAGCTGGTGCGTTCTTCTGAACTTCCAGTGGTTTTATATAAAGAACAACTTGAAAAAAAGTGGTATGACTACCAGCCAACGATATACCAGTGCACGGTATTTTATTTTACTAAGGAGAGATCTATGGAAATCGAAAAAAAGCTACATGAGCTCGGCTATGAACTCCCCAATCCACCGGTGCCGGCCGCGAATTATATCGGCTTTGTGCGCGTCGGCAACCTGCTTTTCATCGGCGGAAATATCGGCCGCATCAACGACCAACTCAAGTATCGCGGCAAAGTGGGCGATACGGTGACGCTTGAGCAAGCCTACGAAGCGGCGCGCAACTGCGCGCTCAACCATCTCGCGATTATGAAGGCGGCGCTTGGCGACTTGGATCGTGTTGAACGTATCGTCAAAGTGCTCGGCTATGTGAATGTGGCGCCGGGATTCACCGACATGCCTAAGGTAGTGAACGGCGAGTCCGATTTGCTGGTTCAGCTTTGGGGCAAAGAAGGGCAACATACGCGCGCCGCCGTCGGTGTGGCTTCACTCAGTCAAGATTCTCCAGTCGAGACGGAAGTGACCGTACTGGTTAAGGAATAGGTGTCCACCACCAGCCTTCGACGTTGCTCAGGGCATGCTTCCCTCCCACGCTCGCCGGCAGAGGATGGCGGCGGGATAGTCGAGGATTGATGATAGATAAAAGAGGATGGCGATGTTCGATCCCCTCGCTTAAGCTTCAGGACATACTTTTTTAGCCCAGTCGGGAACAAAGATTCGCCGAAAGGTGAGCTACCAGCGGTCGAGGCATGATAAATCTTATCGGATGCTCGAAGGCGCCAAAAGAAAAAAAAGATGCGGAACTGACCGAAAAATTAAGCCTGTTCGATCAGCAACCGACGTACGATCGTCGCGCTCGTAAGCAGAAACGTACAGCTCAGGATAGCGGCGCCCAAAGGAGCCAGAGTAATAAACTGGAGATAACCCACGGCTGTAACGGCTAGAATCGCCAGAATGAGCCGCAGACAAAATCTGAAACTGCCAGGAGCCTCTTTGGGACGTTGAAAAAGCATCCGTCGATCGTTCTCCGTGACGATCGGTAGATTACGTCGGTAGCGACGGTAATGCACCAGCCTAATTGCAAACCAAATCATCAAAAAAAATATGGGTACTTCCGATAACAGGTATCCAACTCTATCCATTGTGTGTGATTGCGTTCCCGTTCGGGAGCGGCTCCTTTGATGTTTGTATTTTCAGCAACTGGCCCCCTAATAAATTTGTATAAGAACCGTGGATGCATGTCAAAGCCTCCCATTCGCGCATGAAGATGACAATTCTTCGTCGATCTTGTGTTGGAGCCGATGACGGCCAAAGCAAGTGGCTGCCGAGAGCCGCGCAGCGCTCAATCGGACCAAACTCATTGGTACTGCTGGATGGCTGCCACGACAGCGGTGACCGTCGGACCGGGCTCGGTCTGATCTTTGAAACCTGCAAGGCGCTCGCAAATTTCTGCCGCGGCGTTATGAAAACCGGCCGGCAGACCGGCAGCCTCGAAGGCCTCGGCGATCTCGCGCATCTCGCCGACGTATCGCCACATCTTGGGTGCCGCTACCGCGGCGGCTCGCACGCATTTATTTTCCAGCGCCGGTTGAGAGATACTCCATTCTTCGAGCAACGCTTGGTCTAC
>DASXSW010000046.1:0-6914 GCA_036505755.1 Binatia bacterium
TTCGTCGCGATCACCAGCCGGCTGTCCGTTCCGACAATTAAACCTCCGCTAATTCTCCCGTATTTTCTTGACAGGATCCGACACGTCTTAGTTCGATTAGAAGATTCCGGTCTCGCATGCTCGGAAAAAGGCATCTCGAGAGGGTTTTGTCCCTTCAAGAAAGGCGCAAGGTCGTGCTGGATGAAAGCCGCAGTGGCGGAATGCATAAAGCCGCCGAATTGTGAAATCCCGACGGGGCCGTCTTCGGTCTTCACTTTCAGCAAGCGCACCGACGTGCGCAGCGGTTGTTTGAATAGCGGCGGCGTAACCGGAATGTTCTGCAGTTCGAGCAGCTCAGTTTCGGCGATCTTCAAGGCGATTCTCCTTCTGGGAAGTGTTTACGTTTAGGACAAAGCATTCACCAACGCATGCTGCCGGGAGTTCAGTGCGCTATTAATGTCCCCTGTTGGGGAAAATCCCCCGCTTCAGGGAAAGTGAATCCAGGTTCGTTTTCAGTTCAGGATCAAAATCGCCTGGATTCCGGCTGGAGTCTACCCTGAGCAGCCGAAGGGCCGGAATGACAGGAGCAAGATTCGACTTCCGGTCCACCGATTCAGGTAGTGGTTCAGTTTGGGAAAGACCTCTCTCACTTTGTTCGAGATGACACATGGCCTATGTAGTTGTCATTCCGAGCAAAGCGAGGAATCTTTCTCTATTTTAAGAGTCATGGTGATTGAAAATGAACCACTACCCCAATTCAGCATCCCTTGCGCTTTATCATCCAAGATACTTTTGCAGCAAGAGCGCACAGAGGTTTTCAATGTCCAGCGCTATATTGTCGGGGTTTCGCCCATACGGTCAATATACACCATAGTGATCGAACCAGTGACTCATGTTCAGCCACAAGTCTATGAAGACGAGCGGTACTTT
The DNA here is from genome assembly GCA_036505755.1 of Binatia bacterium. GTDB lineage: Bacteria > Desulfobacterota > Binatia > UBA9968 > UBA9968 > DP-20. The sequence goes on from DASXSW010000046.1 coordinate 910, forward strand.
TGCACTGCGGTTCCATCTGGACTGAAAAAATTTCGCTAAACGTCTTGTCACGATCAATTTGACAAATTACAGTCGAGGCTACGACAGAATAACAAGGAGGTGACGCGATGAGCAAAGCAAAATGGCTTCGACTAGGCGTGGCTCTGCTGCCGCTATGCGCGACGGGTGTTTGGGCGGCGGCTAATCCGGACAACGGACCGGGTTGCGGCCTCGGAAAATTGGCTTGGTCGGATTACGACCACCCGAAGAGCATCGCGCCACAGGTGATGATGGCGACGACCAACGGCACTTTTGGCAGCCAGACCTTCGGAATCAGCTCGGGAACATCGGGCTGCACCAACGACGGCACGATCATGGCCGAACACAAGGTCAATGTCTTTGCCGCTGCGAACTACGAAAGCCTTTCTCAGGAAATGGCGCGGGGCGGAGGCGAACATCTCGCATCTCTGGCTGAGCTCATGGGTGTTCCGGAAGAAACCCGTCCAGAATTTTTTGCTCTCGCGCAGACGCAGTATGCGACCTTGGTTGCGTCTGGCAATACCACTCCCACCGCAATGATTGAGACACTACAAAGCGGGATAAAAACCCATCCGAACTTGGTCAAAGTCTCCTCGAATTAAACTTAACGGGTCCCGACGTTAGCTGTCGGGGCCCGCTTTTCGCTCCTTTGTCAGCATTCGTCGGTCGCGTGTTGCTGGTTCTGTGTTTCATCGGAAACACATCGCAAAGCCGCGCCGCGGATGTTTCTTACCTGCATGAACTGCAGCGGCGCGCCGCGACCGCCGGTCTGGACCAGCAACGTTATTGGCATTTGCTACTGCACTATCGTCCAACCCTTGCCGGCGGATACGAAAGCGAAGCCGACGACCCCGGCTTCTTTCTCGCGCCGAACGGCAAAACCGATCCCAAAGCCGAGCTCGAGGCGACCCTCGCGCGATTTTTCTCCACCGAACCGGTCGGACGCTCGCGTCAGCCGGCGCGCTGCGCGTTCATCGCCCGCTATCATTGGCTCAAGGCCGAACTTGCCATCGATGAAAACCGCTTGCCGGCCGGCCTTGCGAACGCTTTCAGTCGTGGTTCAAAGAATTGAATCCCGCGTCAATGACGCTGATCTTTCCGTCCGCTTACATGAACAATCCATCTTCGATGTTCGGTCACTTGCTGTTGCGCGTGGACCAAAAAGGTCAGACGGAACAAACCCGCCTGCTCGCTTACAGCATCAACTATTCTGCAGACGTCACGACGGATAATGGTTTTGTCTTCGCCGTTCTCGGTGTGGTCGGAGGATTCAAAGGATATTTTTCGACGCACCCTTATTACATCAAGGCGAGAGAGTACGGCGATTTCGAGAATCGCGATCTTTGGGAATACCGGCTCAATCTAACGCCGGCGCAGATCGAGCGGTTGTTGATGCACACGTGGGAAATGGGCAACGCCTCTTTTGATTATTTTTTCTTCAAGGAGAATTGCGCCTATCAGATTCTGTCTTTGATCGAGGTCGCTGATCCGGACATTCATCTCACGGATCGATTTTGGCTCTATACGTTTCCTTCGGATGGCGTGCGCCTGATCGCGGAGAAACCGGGGCTGGTCAAAGAAATCACATTTCGCCCCGCCCGCACCACGCAGATTCGCCGCGAACGCGCAGCTCTTTCCGGCGATGAGCAGTCGTGGCTTAGTAGAATTGTCCACGATCCGAGCGAGGCTCGCGCTGATTCATTTACGAGTTTGCCGGCGCAGCGCAAAGCCCTGGTGCTCGACGTAGCATCGGACTATCTGCTCTATCAGATCGCAACGGAGAATAACGACACCGCTGTTTACCGCGAGCGCAACAAGGCGGTCCTGGTCGCTCGGAGCCAGCTCAAGATTCCTCCCGTTCCCGGCGCGATCAAGCCGGTCACGGGTCCGCCCGAGCAGGGACACGACATTATGCGCGCCGGTTTAGGTGTGGGCTGGCGCGAGGGCGAGATTTTTAACGAGATCAATTTTCGCCTCGCATTTCACGATCTGCTCGACCCCGAGTACGGTTATACCCCGGACGCCCAAATCGAAGCCCTGGGCGTCGCGTTGCGCCGCTATCATCGCAGCGAACATACGCGGATCGAACGGTTTACTTTGATCAATATCGTCTCCCTGTCGCCGGTCAACGCGCTTTTTCAAAGTCCATCCTGGAAGATCAACACCGGACTCGAAACCATTCAACATAACGGTTGTCGCTTTTGCCGCATCGGCAATCTTAACGGCGGCATCGGAATCGCCGCCGAGAGCGCCTGGCTGAAACGCGAGGTTTATTTCGCTTTCGCCGACCTGGTGGCCGAATACGGCAGGGTTTTCGACAGCGATTATCGAATCGGCGGAGGAATCACCGTCGGCACTTTGGCCGACGTCACCGAACGCTGGAAGATAGGAGCATCAGCGACCTATTTGCAATTTCCCGTAGGCGAAAAATCTGGCGAGTGGCGAATCTCCACGCAGCAGCGCTACACGCTACACAAAAATGTTGCTCTGCGGTTTGATTTCAATCAGCGCGCCGGCACTCAGGAATATCTGCTGAACTTGCAAGTTTATTTTTGACAGTTCTGTATTTCGCTCGACACGAGCACGAACAAGCTCCGCTGGTCGGTAATGAGATGAGAAAATTCAAACCCAACTGCTCTCATGTCAATCATATCCCATGGGAGATCCAAAGTAGATCAGGAGCAGCGCAAGCAATAAGGCGAACCGGAACTGAAAGCGCCCTAGCAAGACCGACCGGTTCTCGACCATTCGATCCACTTTGCTCGGCTATACCGCGCATATCAAAGTTGTTCGCTTTTTATCGTGAACATAGCGATCGATGCGCTGATTTTTGCTATGCTTCGTCGATTCATTCGTCGACACCGTTCATGATTTGCATGAACCTGCTAGCGTCGGTCAGTTGCGTAATCGATCGAGCTGCATCGATCAACTTTGATTGGGCCTTTTCATGCAAGATTCCGTCGCAACACGATCGCACTTTTGCCTCCAGGTCTGTGTCGCTCAGCGGGTTCTCCGGGCCGCCGCGGTAGCGTTCGTCGGCCCAGCCTTCGACCGTCCGGCTGTTTTTCAGTCGAATCGCGATGCGCGAGCGCATTTTGTCGAAACCCATTTTCTCGATTTTGGGATCCAATTCAGTGGAAATCCGGCGCTGCATCGTCTGCATGGACGTCGAACCGACGAACTCGTCGGAGAATTCGCGTTTGCCAGCCTTGTGCGTGAGCGCGATCATCGCGAGCGCCGCCGGAAGAGAAAACTTTGCTTGAAGGTGGTTCGCCGCGATGGGATAGCGGATCGGATTCAAGATGTTCGTGCCAGCGTAAACTTTCACCGATTCTATATCGTCCGGTTTCACGTCGTGCTCGGTCACGAGCTTCAGCATCAAATCAATGGTTGGATGGGTGAGCACGCCGCAGGGATACGGCTTGATTGATACGCCCGGCTCGACAATGGTCCATGTTTTGCCAAATCCCTGCGAAACTTTTTCGCCACTGACGCCGCCGCCTTGCACGGCGTAAAATCCCCACGGGCCATCCAACGCATCGGGATCACCGGTGAAGCCACGCGCGGCGAGCAGCGCGGCGGTGACGCCATTCTCGGCGGCGCGGCCGACATGCAGCGGCTTGGTCATCGTGCCGAAGTTGCAGCGAATACCGGCCGCAAAACTGGCTGCGATGCCAAAGCCGCTGCGCAGTTTATCGCCATTCAACCCGACCAACTTCGCCGCTGCCGCGTAAGCTCCGAAAGTTCCTACGGTGCCACTTGAGTGCATTCCCCTCACGTAGTGTTGCGGCAACATCCACTCGGAGATCTTGCATTCCACTTCAAAGCCGCTGAGAAACGCGAGCATGAATTGTTTGCCGTCAACACCGCCAAGCTTTTGCGCCATTACTAATGCGCTCGTCAACGGCGGAATAGTCGGGTGCGTCAACAGCCCATAAACGTGGGCCGGATCGATGCTGACCTGGCTGTCGTCCCAGTCGTGCGCGTGACCCGCCGTGCCGAGCACGCGCGCGGCCACGGGGGCCGGGACTCTGGTGCCGCCGCGACTCAACAATAACGCGTCCTTCCGGCCGCCCATCTGTTCGGCTTCTTCGACGAGAATCTGTACCGAGTGTTCTTCCGATCCCGCGACAAATAGCCCGAGGCCATCCAGCAAACAGCGCGTGCCGATTCGCAAAGCCTCGGCAGGGATCTCGTTGAAGGTGACGTTCTCGACAAACTCAGCGGCTGCCGCCGTCGTGTTTAGCGCGTCGGGAATCGTCGCGTAAGTGTTTTGATTAGCGCTCATCAATCATCCTCTGGTTGGCGAATTTAAGTGAGAGGCACTTTACGTGGCAGCAGCGAGCATACGCGCAAGAGGCCCCGTTTGTTCGGATCGGCCATCCTCCTTCCTCAGTCGACGACCTCGGAAATGTAGTAGTCGATGTAGCGGCGGTTAGCGTTGGGCCGGTCATGTCCTTTGATCATTTGCTCACACTCCTCTTGGCTGTGGGTCTTTAACGTTCCAAGCGGGGCGGCCATGATTTGAATTCTCGCGGATCGCACGAGATCGAGTCCGAGTCGAAGCAATGTGTCGAGATCGTTCGAGACAACCGTTCCGCCGTGTCCGCGAAGGAGCACGGCATTCCGATCACCGAGTGTGGCGGCGACTTTGTCGCCTAGCTGCTGGCTGCGGATCAAAACGGGAGAATCATAGATCGGCGTGCCGCGATAAAAGGGCACACCACAGTTGGCGATGACCTTGATGCCCGCGCCGGCCGCCGCCACGGCCACCAGCTCATCGGGATGGTAGTGAAGAATGCACTGCACGTCGGACCGCGCTTTGTAGATCGACGTATGCATGGCCGTTTCGCCGTTGGGTTCGCCGAGGCCTTCGAGTTTATTTCCCTCCTTATCGATGATAATGAGATCGCGCGACGCGACTTTGCCTGGCGGCATATGCGGCGTGCTCAGGATTCGACCATCGGGCAGGCGCGCGGTAAGATGGCCGTAACCATCGAGCACGCGCTGCTTTTGCAGCACCTTGCAGGCCAAAACCATTTTTTCTTTTGTCGCTTCAATGGGATCGAACATTTCTCGCTCCTCGATCTTTGAATGTTGTCAATTACGATAGTTTCGAGCGCTTGAGGAAGTCGGCGAACAGCGCCGCCATCTCGCCGGCCTTTTCGTCCCATTCTTCACGCGGGCTGAGGGCCTCATTGTAGAATTTTGGAAACAGCTTATGCACCTCGGCGTGGGGCATAGCGCGACTCAAGTTTTCAACGACCTGAGGCCCATGAGTGAGATCGTTTCCCGGCACGACGCAGGTGGGGACTTTGATTGACTTCAATTCTTCTTCTGTGGCGCCAATCACCGGCAGGTCGGCGCCTTTGATGAAGTAGTCGCGCCAGTGCGACATGACCTCGATGAAATGTTGCGGGTTCATTTTCATCAATGCGTCACGGTTCTGCGGACGCGCTTCGATGCGTTCCTTCCAGTGTTCCATCTCGCACACGGCGGCCATGCCGCCCGCTTTCGCGGCCGTGATGAACTGGCCGTAGTATTCTTCAGCTAGGCGCTCGCACGCGAAGCGCCCGCCGGTAACGCGCCACAGAAGCAGGGCGCGGACCGAGTCGGGATGGCGCAGCGCGAAAAGCAGGGCGGTGCGGCAACCCGATGAGCTGCCGCCGACAACAGCGGGCAGGGCATTGAGTTGTCTGAGCAACTCGTGAACATCATCGGCCCAAATCTCGTACTCCGATTCATTTCCGTCGATGACGACATCGGATGCGCCGCAGTTGCGCCGGTCAAAGATCACGACTCGGTGCCCTTTTTCGGCCACTTTGCAGGCGAGCAGTTCGATGCCGCTGATATCACGCCGGCCGCCGGGCGATAGCGCTACCCAGGGACCGTGATCACCGAGAACTTTGTAGTTGATGTTGACGCCGCGTACTTTTGCTATGGGCATGGTTCCTCCAGTGTATTGTTTGTCATTACAGGCGGGCGTC
>DASXSW010000047.1:0-8512 GCA_036505755.1 Binatia bacterium
CGGGAAGCTTCTGCAGCACAAACGCAGTCAGTATCAAACCCGCGACCAGCACTAGAACCAACGGGTCGTCATGGATCGACCCGCCGCTAAACAGAGAAAAATAGGAAGTTGCAATGGTGGCCAGCCACCTGCAGCATGATAACGTTCTTTCGACTATCCCCGGGGGATTCGTCAGCTAATGACGTAAACCATTCCCCAACCTTTCGCGCTTGATGACCGCTAAACATGGACGCGGCGCCTTTTTTCTAATAGCGATCCAGATTGACAGAGGATGGCGCAGGAAGGCGCATGACTACAAGAAGCGTGAACGGCCTATGATTGGCAGAAATCGAACAAAGCGGAGATTGTTACAAATCGTATGATTCTAGATTCCTCCTTCGGTTGGCCACCGACGAGCAGCCGTAATCAAATGACGACTAGGCTAACTAATCTCGCAATCCGAGGCAAGGCTTTTTAAAGCAACGTAGCCAAAATGCTGGGTAACTCTCCTAAATTTTGATGAAACTCGATAACGGCGAGGCTTTGACAAGCCCACTATGCGCCGATAGAGTCGAACCTCGTTCGGTCGCTGCGGCGCCAGCGCTCGCACTTGATTGGCGGCAGATTAGAAAGGAGCAGCATATGATCCTATCCAAAAATGCAGATGTTCGCGGCGTTATCGTAAAATCGATTGAAGGCAAGCCGATGTACGGCGGCGAGCTGCTCGTCAAACCGCTGATCAAAGGCGATGAAATGACTTTTCTGGAAATTCATTACACACCGGGCGTCGGCGCGCCGTTGCACGTTCACTCCCACGAGTCACTGGCTTACGTCGTCAAAGGGAAAGTAAAAATGACGGTCGGCACTGAAGAGTATATTCTCGGCCCCGGTGACGTTTGTCGGCACCCAAAGGGAGTGCCCCACAGTGTCGAAGGGATCGAAGAATCCATCGTGGTGGAGATCAAATCTCCAGCGCCGGATATTACAAGTTTCTTGGGAACCTAATTTAGGCCCGCTACACAGCGCGCAATCACGAGGAGATCACGACGATGACAGCCAAAGCAAAATATCTGATGATTGCCAGCATGGACGTCGACCCCGAGCACGAAGCAATTTTTAACGAAGTCTATGACAAGGAACATATACCAAACCTGAACAAGGTGCCGGGGGTTCTGGGCGTTACGCGTTACAAGCGAGGTGCCCTGACCATGAATATTGGAGGGGAGAAAAAGACCATCGAAATCCCGAATGAACCAACGTACACGGCGATTTACGAGCTCGAGAGTCCTGAAGTCCTAACCAGTCCCGCATGGGACAAAGCGATCGAAATGGGCCGCTGGCCTAGTCAGGTGAGACCCCACACAAAAAACCGTCGTCACGTCCTGCTGAAAATTATCGAGTAGCCATGGGGCCAGGCGCGCTCCATCTCCGGATATCCCCGATAGTCCATTGCGGCGTCAGTTCGTCCAGCTAGCGTCGTCCTAAACAAGGAAGTGAAAGGATCTCGACTTGCTGCAAATTTCCCGGGTCGGGTCGGAATGGCAGCTTGATTTGCCCACTCCCGACCGCTTTTTGAGACTCCCCCGCCGTTAAACAGGTCCGGCTGCGAGGACTTTCTTAAGCTCCTGACCAATCGCGACAGCTTCAGCCGCCTTCACATGCTGCTCGAAGAGTGGGAACAATTCCCGCTCTTCTTTGCGGATGTGACGTTCGAGTAGATCGCCTAGATCGAAAATCAATTTCGCCAAGCCAGTGCCGTTTTCCAGCTGCGCGGCCGCTTGGCGGATCTGCTCGTGCTCGCTAAGCAGTTCGTCAATAATCCTGCTGCTCGTCGGCGCCGCATTACCGAGCAATGGAAACAGGACTTCCTCTTCGGCGCGAAAGTGCGCCACCAGATTGCTTGCGTAAAACGATAAGAATTCCTTCGCCCGCTCGCGCAGCCCTGCCGCACCCATTGGTTTGATTTGGCCGAGCGCCTGCTTGCGGCAACGCAGCGCCAAGGCCAAACCGTGATGATGATCGTGGAACAGCGGGGTTAAACTAGGATGACGCATGGGGCGAAACGCGAAGGGATACTGGAGTATTGGAGTGTTGGGCCTCCCAACGCCCCATCCCTCCACTACTCCATTACTCCATCACTCCAACTGCTTCAGATCACTCCGTGGTCGCGCAGTGTAGCGATCGCGGCACGATCGTAGCCCAACGAGGTTAGAATCTCTGGCGTATGTTCTCCCCAACACCGGTTGCGGTCGGTCGTTTGCTTGTTGCGGTTCAAACTGCAGAATGTCGCCGAATAATTTCGTTCTCCCAACCGCGAAAAGGATCGCCTCGCTTGGGCTCTTCGATTTTGATAACTTCCGCCCCCATGTCCGCCAACAGCTGCGAAGCAAAGGGGCCGGTCACGTAACTTGCCGCTTCCACGACCTTGATTCCCGAGAGTGCACCGCGCATTGGACTATCCTATCTGTAAACAATTGGTTGTGCGTATCTCCTAGCGTTGCAGCGCGCACTAAGTCAAGGCCATGGCCAAAAAATGGAAACTTCGACCGCGGGCCATCACACCGATAGTGAGGACGAAATTGGCGCCAGGTCGACCGGACGGTGTCCGGCCGACCCTTTTTGGTGAGCAGGAAATTTAGCTGGGCTACTAGGAAATCGGGAGATTAACGTTCTTCCGTATGCATCTTGCCTGGCGGCGGCGTAGTTCCTTGAGGTGAAACCATGGCGAGAATCTCGCTCCGACTAAAGCGCCAGCCGCCGCCGAATTTACGGCCGGGGATGGACCCCTCTTTGACGAGCTTGTAAACCGTGCGCGGGTGGATTTGCAATAGCTCTGCAACTTCGCTGGCCGTGAGAATTTCATCCATCAGTGATCCTCCTGCATATCGCTAACTGTTTGGCCCAGATAGGCAGGTTTCATGCCATTGATGGAAGCGAGTCGGAACCCGCCAAAAAGCGACAGAAATTGGAATTTCCGACAGACATTCGCAGGAAAGTCCTACAGAGAAGTGCAGGAAAAACGAAAACTGGCACAACCTGAAACAATTCTGTAAATCCTTCGAACGAGCTGACAGTCGGCGTCATTAAGGTTTTCGCATGGCTGTGTTGATTCACAATGGCGCGTGAGGGCAAAAATTCGGGACCACCTCTATGATCCCTAAGCTCCCTAGGCCCCCAGATAAGCTTCGATCACCTTGGGGTTGTTGAGCAGCTCCGAGCTGGCGCCGGACAGCACAATCTCGCCGTTTTCCATGACGTAAGCATAATGAGCAATTCTTAGCGCTTGGCGCACGTTCTGCTCGACCAAAAAGATCGTCAACCCCTGCTCGTTCAGTTGCCGCAAGGTTTTAAAAATGTCCTGCACCAGGAGCGGCGCCAATCCCATCGAAGGCTCATCTAACAGCAGCAAGCGGGGCCGGGCCATGAGCGCTCGGGCAATCGCCAACATTTGCTGCTCGCCGCCGGAAAGATTGCCCGCTGCGCCGTCGAGCCGCTCCTTAAGGCGCGGAAACAGCATCAACGTATTTTCTAGATCCGCTGCGATTTCTTTTCGTCGCTGGCGTCGATAAGCTCCCAATAACAAATTTTCTCTGACTGTCAGCGTCGTCAGAATTTCCCGGCCCTCGGGAACCTGTACAAGACCGCGGGCATGGATTCGGTGTGGCGGTAGATTTCGCAATTCCGCACCATCGAAAATGATCGAACCCGCGCTCGCTCGGAGCAAGCCGGAGAGCGCCAATAATGTAGAGGATTTACCTGCGCCGTTGGCCCCAAGCAAGGTCGTGATCTGACCCTGGTGAAGGCTCAGATCAATGCCCTTCACAGCTTCGATTGCGTCGTAGTGGACCCGCAGTCCCGAAACGACGAGAAAATTGCTCATGGCAGACGGGCCACTGACGCAGGCCCTGGCTCATCATCTCGTCCCAGATAGGCCTCGATGACTTCAGGGTTTGCGCGGATTTCATCAGGAGTGCCCCGGGCAATCAGCCGGCCAAAGTTCAACACGGCAACTTGCTCACACAAGCCCATGATAAACCGCATATCGTGCTCGATGATTAAAATACTGAGGCCGCTTTCATCGAGCCTGGTGACCTCATTCATCAAATGCTGCTTTTCGACAGGGCTCGCGCCAATTCGAGGCGCCGTTGCTCGCCATATGAAAGTGTTCCGGCAAGAAGCTTGGCTTTGTCCGCGAGCCCTACTCTGGATAAAAGCTCGCGCGCGGTTTTCTCTTCGCGCTGTTCCACCTCGCGCAAGCGGGGACAACGGCAGGAGTAGGCTGAAGACGTTGCTGCGTGAGTAATCCCCCATCGCGAACCAAGTACGGTTTGCTTCAGTTTTATGGATTGGCTCTGGTGCTTACCGTCATTTCTTCGGCGCTTCGACGTGCCAGAGATAGAGCGTGTGGTCCCAGCTCGATCCGTCCTTGATGTTTTCGGTCTTAAGCGGCTTCCAGTCGCCCATGTCGAAGTCGTGGGAAACAATGCGTGAACCCGGCTTCATTTGCTTCCAAATGTTTGGCCGGATCATCAGATTGACCTCCGGCAGCAGATACATGGTCAGCACCGTCGCCGGTGACAAATCGACGGTGCGAATATCCTGCTGGCGTATTTCGACCAGGTTTTCGACTCCGGCTTTCTTGATATTCTCATGGGATTCTTTGATGCGCTGCGGGTCGATTTCGAAGCCAACCGCCTTCACCCCATACTTTTTCGCCGCCGTGACAACGATCCGCCCGTCACCGGAACCCAAATCGTAGACCACGTCGCCTTTTTTAACTTGGGCCAGATCGAGCATTCGCTCCACCACTTCTTGAGGCGTCGGAACGTAAGGAACGATCTTACCTTCTTGCGCTCGAATCAGGTTCAAATCGAAATCCACCGACTGCACCAACGCAACCACAACGGCAATTGAAGCTATTCGTGCTACCGCTTTCATAATGGCCTCCTTGGCAATGCTCACCTCAGCGAGAAACCTAGCGGATCTGTTTCATTGCTGTCAAGAAACAGCGGCCAATCGCCTAACCGTTCTTCTGCCAAAACTTACCCAGCCAGCTGCCGCCTTCCTTCTCCGCGACCTGTTCCATCTCACCGGGATCGAGCCAAATGCCGCCGCAACCGGTACACTGATCGATAAGAATTTTCTGAAAGCTCCGTTCCTTCAGCGGCGCGCCACATTTAGGACAAACCATGTGCGAGGCTTTCTTGGCCGCCTCTTTGGCCTCGGCTTCTTGTTTCAGCTTTAATTTGGCGAGCAACTCGCGCTCTTGTTTGACGAAATATTCGTCTTCTTTTGCCTTCTTGCGTTCGTCCCACTTATTCGCCACCATTAACCTCCTAGCCAATTCTTAATTGTAGGCTGAGCAAAATTCTTCTAATCCAGTCAGTTTTCGGAAGCAACGATTTGATCGCCGTGACGCGATTCCCGTGCATCTTGCATTAGTATTAGAGGTTGCGAACACGAGTGGGTGGTTACGAAGAACAGACTGTGACCCTAGCTGGTGAATCCAGTGATGTACGGCAATTTTGCCGCGGTTCTTTTTACTTGTTCGAGATTCGAGCGCAGTAATGCAGTGGAGTCCCAGAAACCTTTCGTAAGTGCAGTGCGATAAGTTTCCGGTAGGTCGATGGCAATCTTTTGATTGCCGTAGGAAATCGTTTTGCTTTCGAGATCGACGCAGTATTCGGTCCGCGGGTTATCTTCGACGCTCTTCATGAGCTGTTCTATATCCTTGGCGGCGACGACTACGGCGGGCAGACCCATCATCGTACAGTTCCCTGCGAAGATCGCTGCGAAAGACTCGCCGACAATGGCTTTGATGCCGAAACGGTACAGCGCCTGTGGCGCGTGCTCCCGAGAAGAACCGCAGCCGAAATTCTTGTTAACAAAAAGAATCGAAGCGCCTTTGTATTCTGGGTCGTTAAACGGATGATCTTTCTTTTTTCCCGCAGAATCGAAGCGCTCGTCAAAAAACGGATAATCCCCCATTCGAGCAAAGGTCGATTCCTTCAAGTAACGCGCCGGGATGATACGATCGGTGTCGATATCGTTGCCGTGGATCGGCACCGCGGTGCCGCTGATTTTGGTAATTTCCACGATGTCGGCCATAGTCCCTCGCCTATACGTACTCGCGGACGTCGACGACTTTACCGTTCAACGCCGCTGCCGCGACCATCGCCGGGCTCATAAGCATCGTTCGGCCCTGTGGGCTTCCCTGCCGGCCGATAAAATTTCGATTCGACGATGACGCGCAAATCTCGCGCCCGTTGAGTTTATCGGGATTCATCGCCAAGCACATCGAGCAGCCGGCTTCCCGCCACTGAAATCCGGCGGCTTGAAAGATTTCGTGCAAACCTTCTCGCTCCGCAAGCTTTTTAACCTCGGTTGAGCCGGGAACGACTAGTGCGCGAACCGCCGGATTCACTTTCCGTCCCTTGGCGATTTTTGCCGCGGCGCGCAGATCAGCGAGGCGCCCGTTAGTACAGGATCCGATAAATGCGACATTGATCGGCGTGCCGAGCATCGGCGCGCCGGGCTGCCAGCCCATATGCTCGTAGGCTTTCTTGGCGCCGTCGGGGTCGGAGAACTCTTCCGGTTTCGGTAGTTTTTCAGAAACACCCACCGATTGCCCGGGGTTGATCCCCCAGGTCACCGTCGGCTCGATTTCTTTTCCCTGGTAATGCACAAGGTCGTCATACTTGGCATCCGCGTCGGAAGCGACCGATTTCCAATAGTCGACTGCGCGATCAAACGCGTCACCCTTCGGCACGTGGGGTCGGCCTTTGAGATAATCGAAGGTCGTCTGGTCCGGGTTGACGTAACCGACCAGCGCGCCGCCCTCGATGCTCATATTGCAAACGGTCATACGCTCTTCCATGTTCATTTTATCGACCACTGCCCCGCCGTACTCGTATGCGAAGCCTTTGCCGCCAGCGACGCCAAGTCGACGGATGATGTACAAAATCACGTCCTTCGGATAGACGCCCGTACCAAGCTCGCCGTCGATGCTGATCCGGCGCACCTTGAGTTTGTCCATCGCCAGGGTCTGCGTCGCCAACACATCACGCACTTGGCTCGTGCCGATGCCGAAGGCGAGCGTGCCGAAAGCACCGTGTGTGCTGGTGTGGCTGTCGCCGCAGGCAAGCGTCATGCCCGGCTGGGTTAGGCCGAGCTGGGGTCCAATGACGTGGACGATGCCTTGATTCACGCTGTCCAAGCCGAAAAACTCGACGCCGAACTGATTGACGTTATTCTCGAGCGCCTGGATTAGCTCTTCAGCTTCTCGATCTAGGAATGGTCGTTGACGGACATCCGTAGGCACGATGTGATCGACAGTCGCAAAAGTCCGATCGCGGAACGCCACGTCCATGCCATTCTCCCGCAGCATATCGAAAGCCGGCGCAGTCGTTATTTCGTGAATAAGATGCAGTCCGATGAAAAGCTGAGTTTGTCCTGTCGGCAAGATTCCTACGCTGTGGGATTCCCAAATCTTGTCGTAAAGTGTCCTTCCGGCCATCCAAAAAATTCTCCTTCGCGAGGATAATAGCGGTCGCTACCTATGACTTCAAGGGCCGCTGGAACCGCAAACCTGTTGGGCTTCCGCCGTGTTGGCGTATTACGCGCGTCGAGCGTAGATCCATTTTCCGGGATTCATCGCATACTCTTCGTAAGAACCTGCAGAGGTAATGCCGGGAATCTGGGGAATCCAGTCTTCGCGCAAGAGTTCGTCAGGATCGCCGTACTTTTCGGCGAGCTTGCGTACATCGGGATCGTCCAATGCGGTGAGCCGGCCGTTACGGATGATCATGTATTCCTTGCCGCTCTTGGTCGTGATCGTAAAAGTAGGAAACAACAAGTGAATATGCAGATGGCCGTACAGGATGCCATTCTCGCCGGCCCATTTTTCCTCAGCGGAACGCCACAGGGTGCCGAAACCCATGTGAATTACGCCGGAGCGGCGTCGCTCCCACTCAAAACCGCCGGAAGAGTGTTTTTCAATTCCGCTCGGCCGCATAATTTTGGGGTTTGTCCCAATCGCCACTTCCCAAAGATAAAACAGGCCAGGACGTGGGAAGCAGGGATACTGCGTGCGCTTGCTCTCTTCCAACATATCGCGCCACGCGTCACCGTAGGCGCCGCCGCCGCTCACCTTTACGACTTGACCGCCCTCCAACTCGACTTTGACCTGGGGGAAGGCGCGTGAGAAATGACTCGTCGTTCCCGCAACTACTCCAGCAGCATTTTCCTTCGCGATCATCGGTGGCACCGGATGGCCGAATAGATGGCCGTTACGCGGCGTCGAAGAGAAGCCATAACGGGTACCGTCGTAGTACTCCTCCCAGTAGGTCCACGTGATGTCCGTGCCTTCGGCGTCCGTCAATCGTGCGCGCCCGCCGCGTCCATATTCCCAGATAGGGTCCCAAGTTTTCTTGTTGACGAGCAAGTGAAGATCGAGGGGATAGGTTGTCGCGCGCTGGAGAAAATGCTCGGCGCGGAGCCAGGGAATTTGTTCGTAGCGAAAATCAGTTTTTGG
>DASXSW010000048.1:0-7737 GCA_036505755.1 Binatia bacterium
TGGACCACAACTTCGGTCTGAAGCCCAATGAATACAGCATCGCACCGGGAAACGAGGCCCAGCTGGCGCAGTTTCTCAGTCAGAAGGAAATCGACGCCGGCGTGCTCCGCTCCGTGACTCTGGCCCAGATGGAAGAGGTCAAACTGCGACGGTTGGCAAGCGTGGTCGACGAGTGGAAAAAACTCACCAAGGGAAATGCCCCGCCGATCCTCGCCGTGACCATAGTGTATAGCAACTATCTCGCCAAGAACCCGGAGCGGGTGGCAAAATTTATCGCCGCCGCGCGTAACGCGCTCGAATACGGTTCCAAAAACAAGCAGCGGGTCGCCGAGATGCTGCAGAAAGCCGCCAACATGAATGCCACGGACGCGCGCGCCTATGCCAGCCAATGGGACAGCGCGTACATCGCAAGCTTCGATCCGGCTGATATCGCTTCACTGAAAAGAATGTACGATATCGTCAAAGCCGCCGGCGGCGCCACCAAGGACGCGCCCGACAGTGCATTCGACGCTGGACCTTACACGCGAGCAAAGAACTTAAAGTAGGAACAAGGGGGGCCGGCTAAGCTAGCCGCGAATTTACGATCCAAGAGTAAAAGATTATAAGATCGTTATGCCAGATGCCGAATCCACACGTTAAGGTATGGCAAATCTTCACCGTATTCTGTCGAAGGCTCAAGCGGTCCCTACGTGATTGATCAGTGTAGCGTTCACACAGACTCCCGCCCAAAAAGCAAAAGAAAGAGGGTTGATATGAAAAAGCTTGGCTGGATACTCAGTGTTGTTTTTATATTCGTTAGCGGCGTCAATAACTCGCGAAGTAGGGGCACAAGATGCCGAAACCCTAATCCCACGCGCGTGGGGTCGGTTAGCTGCTTACGTTCCCGGGTCCACCTCATTGCTTTTTAAAGCGCCTGACGGGACGATCCGCTATGTGGAAAGAGATGGACGAGTGACTTGGATTATTAGGCGCCAATAATTTCGCCGTTGAGCAAATTGATCGCGGTGAGAACGTAGTAACGAAGAAAGCCGCGACCCCCCGCGGTTTAGCGGGGCTTCACCGCTCGTTTCCCATGGCTATCTTGCGGCACGCCGCGCGCGAGCGACATGTGCGAATGTACGCCAATCCAGCGGCCGTCCGGTTGCCGCGCCAGCACGATCGTGGCGCGTCCCGGTCGGTCGAAGGCCGTTCCATCCTCGTGGAAGCCCGTGCTGGTCCAGGGCGCGATCGCGATTGCCATCGCGCCATCCGGCGAAGCCATGACCATGGTGTTCGCCAGGTCAAAGCGAAACTCCGCCGTGCGTGGCCAAACATTGTCCCATTGCCGCTCGGTCCAGGCCGACAGGCTTTTTATAAGCTCCTGGTAGGTTCCAAATATGACAATGTCGGAGTGCCAGAACGGACGCGCCGCGGCGTAATCAACCTCGCGCACGCAGGCGGCGAATCGTTCGAGCCAATCACGCACCTCCGCCGCCGTCGCGGCACTTGCCTCCGGTAGCGACAGGTTCATCTTGCGCCTCTCACATCTCCGGGCGGCAGCATGGTCGTGGTCAGCAGATGTAGTCGACCGGACAAACTCGCACAAACTCCCACATCAATACTTTCTAGGCAAAACAACTGCAGCCTACCAGCGATCTTTGCCCATCGCCCAGCGATCCAAGCTGGCGAGATATTCGCGAAACAGCACCATGCGCATCGCTACGGCACGGCGCACGCGATCTTGACGATCTTCAGTGGTTGCATAACGTTTGAGGAATTCTTGCGGCATGCTGCCGTGACCTTCTTCGTCTTCAGTGATGCGCCGATAGGGTTGCTTGATCCACTCTGGCACGGCGGGTGACTTGAGACACATTTGAATCAAATAGTTCGCGACGGTCTCGCCGGCGAGGGATAAGCCGGCGATCCGTTCGCAGGTTTCGTTGAGGCCTTCCATCGCGTTGAACATGGCGATCTGCGCCGGCAATGGTTTGTAGTCGAACGGGGCCGCGCCCAAATCGCCGATACGCTTCATCAATAGCTGCGCGTGGACCATCTCTTCGTGGGCGGATTCCGCCATCGTCGCTTTGACATCCAACTCCGGCGTGGTCTTGAGCCAGGTGCCAAATAGATCAGCGGCGCGAAGCTCGTTAAACAATCGGCTTTGCATCACCCGAATGCGTTCTTCATCCGTGCGCAGAGGCACGTAGCAGTAGGCCGGCGGATGCGTATCGAGATACAGGCAGAATTCATGCACCGGCACCAAGATCTCATTCAAAAACTCTTCGCTGTTCATGACTACGGTTGCATTTGGCATTGACCGATGATCGAGTATCGAGGATCGAAAATTGCTATCTTCTATCCTCAATCCTCGACGACTCTCTTTTCACGTCGCCTATACCCGCCAACCCTTTTGGGAAATATCGATGCCATTGCCCTCGGGGTCATGGACGCGATATTCGGCGAAAGGAATTCGGTCCGGCCGGGCCGCACCGCGTCGCACGCCGGCTTTTTCCGTCCGCGCTTGCATCTCTTCGTTATTCTTGACGTGAAAACCGAAGTGATTGAGTCCGATCGGCTCTTCTTTTCGCTGATACAAAAGCGCCAAATTCAAATAACCGTCGGAGACAAAAATTGAAGACCGATCGGTCTTTTCGATTTCTTTCATGTCGAGCACCTTGCAATAAAAGTCCGCCATCCGCTGCGGATTCGGCGTATAGAGAGCAATATGGCGAATCGGCACCGGGCGCTTTTCATAGGCGACGTCGAAAGCTCGCGGACAGATGCCGATGGTGTTGCCATCCGGATCGTGGAGCTCATGGTGAATCCCCGTGCACGAATCGACTTCAACTAGATTCGATTCCGCGGCGTTAACGTGGGCGAGTTTCTTCCGGATCGAATCGGCGCGCGCCGTGTCAAAGCCTAAATATCTGAAGCCTTGCTTCTGGGGCGCTGGTTCAGGAACGAATGCCAAGTTAAAAACTCCGTCGGAAAGAAAAACCGCGCCCTTTACTTCGTCGATTTTCTCAAGCTCAAACACGTCTTGGTAAAACGACGCTAAACGGCTCGGATCTTCGGCGCCGATAACCAATTGACGCAACTGCGGCATGATTTCCACCTTCTTTCGTTGGTCTACGCGTACCTTACCATAACCGTAGCTTGGGATTACAGCGATAGCGAATTCTCTTGATCGCTGGAATATTTCTCTAACCCGAACGCAGGCGACTTGACCGGTAGCAGTAAACTGAACACGCTGCCAACGCCAACTTCGCTCGTCACGCGAATTTCTCCACCGAGCGCCGCCGCCAGCTTTTTGCAAAGTCCCAAGCCTAAACCCGTTCCGCCGTAGTGGCGCGTGGAGGAGCCATCGAGCTGGCGAAAGTCATCGAAGATGATTTCCTGGTCCTCCCGCTTGATGCCGATGCCCGTATCCGCGACGGCGATTTCCAAAAATTCCCCGACGCCGGTGTGCCGTTTGCAGATCGACAAATCGATGCGCCCTTTCTCGGTAAACTTGAGCGCGTTGGTCAGAAGCTGAACTAGGATTTGTTGTAGCTTCTGCCCATCGCTCTCTATGCAATCAATGGCCGATTCCATATGGATGCCGAACTCAATCGGGCGCTCGCGAATCAGCCTTTGGGTCATCGTCTCCAAGCCGGTCAGGATCTCCTTCAGCTTGACGATTTCAGTCTGAGCCGAAGAGCCGTGGGTCTCCATACGGGAAAAATCCATGAGATTATCCATCAGGCTCGACAGTTCTTGTCCGTTATGAACCAGCCGATCGAGAAATTTCCGCGCATCTCCCGACAAGTCCAAATCACGTAACACTTCACTGTAGCCGATGATCGTGCTCACCGGCGTGCGCAGCTCGTGACAAACATTGGCGACGAAATCTTTTTTGATTCGATCCATTTCGATCAACCGTTTATTACTGTCCTCGGCCCGAGTGCGGGCCGCGATCGACTCTTCGTAGAGACGACCATTTTCTAATGAAAGAGCCAATTGCTCGGTCAATGTGCCTAACAGTCGAAAGTCTTCGGCGCTATATTCGTGTCCGGACATCTTGGCGCCAAATGAAACCAGACCTCTTACTTCGCGCTCGTAGACAAGCGGCATGAGAAGCTCCGCCCGCCATCGTGCGAAAACTTCGAGTAACAGGTCCCTCTTCTCGCGAAAGCGCGGGTTAGTAATTACCTCGTCGCGGGAGATGCCGCGGTAATCGCCTGCGGACCAGATTTCCGCGAAGCCCATGGGCTCGCCCATCCCTGGATCCGGCTGGTCCATCGTCTCGGTCGACGACCTTAAGAGCTCCGTCGCATTTTTCCCCCGATACATCAGGTCAGCGTTTTTGATCCCCACGAGCTCGGTGATTCGTTGGATAAAACCTCTGGCCAGAGATGGAGCGGCATCGAGGGTTCGCAGAAACATGCTGATCTCTTCCTGAACTCTGATCGGGTCGTAGTCCTGGCGATAAAGGTATCGATCGACGACGCTCTCGAGCCAACGGAGTAATGGATTGAAAACTGCGACCACAAGCACCGAAAAGAAAATCGGCACGAGCGGGTCCTTCGCATAGCTTCCTGCCCATGGCGCCACCACGAACGCGATGATGGCGTAGATCACCACCAACAAAGCCATCAGAGCGACTCGGCTCAACGCGATCTTCAAAACACGGCCGAGGTCAAAGAGGCTGTATTTCAATAATGCATAGGCAACTGAAATGGGAAAAAAAATCGTCGGGACCAAGGCGATGTTGTACGGAATCGGCCACTGAAACGAACTCGTCATTACGGTGATCAGGGTCGGTATCAAAAAACCCAAAAGTGCGCCGACAAACATCACACGCAGCCTCGAGCGCTCCAGATCCGAATCCGTCCGACGCAACGCGTAGCCTGTAATGATAAGGAATGTGAGCGCGCCGACGCAGGCATAAACATATGCGGCGCGAAAAAAAACGATCCAATACCCCAATGGGCTAAAAAAAGTCACGCTGTTAAGAATTCCAAGAACCATGCTTATGCCGTAAATCAAAATCAGCGGAATCGGACGTAGCGACAAGGACGTCAGGTTGCCCTGCCGGAGCAACAGAGCCAGATGAATCGCCGCGCTAGGGGTGAGCAACAACGCAAAGATTCTCAACTCTTTCGGCAGCACCCCCTCCGTCATGAAATCGAAGGTGGTTTGAAACCAGACGAAAACCGTCAAGACCATGAAACAAAGCGGCAGCGCGGCCGGTGACGAAGCGTGGAAGAAGTAGGGCGAAACACCGATTAAAAGAAAGGCCAAACCGATGAAGATATAGATACCAAAACTCAAGAGCCAATCGCGCAGGCTGAAATTCATCGTGGCAATTGTCAGGTCGAGAGTCTCCGAGTTGCGCAGCACTCGGTAGCGGAGTGAAGATGCGGCAGGGACGCTACGCGCGCGTTGGTACAAATCAGCGCGACTTCGTAGATCGTGCCCATTAATGCTTAAGACGCGATCCAATGGTTGAAGACCCGCGGTCTGGCCGGTCCATCCGGGGACAGAGTAAGGGCCCACCGTCAGATTTTCATGCACGAAAAAACCGGGAAACGGTTCATTCAGCCAGCGGCCGATGGATAGAACGTTCTGACCAATCAGGAGGAGGACCGCCAGACCGGTTAACAGGAAGAGTAATCGTCTTTGCCAGGTTCGGTCGCCCATAGGATCCCCCTCGGCCAAATCAAATCCAACGCACCGGGGGTTTATCAAGGCAACTCGAATGCTGTCAAGCAAGAAACTGCGGAGGTCGCTCGCGTAAGAATTAACGGCGATCCCATCGTCGGGACAAGGAAGTAGCCAAACACATGCAGTGCTCGGGAGACTGCTGGCGCCTTTATTTATGCCTTTGCAATGGTTTCGCTCGGCAGGACAAGCCGAGTCTGCCGACCGAGGATCTCCAGGAGTACGGCAACGCGCTCGCTGCCCTTAAGCAATTGTTCAAAAACCGCTTCGAGACCCGAGAACGGTCCCTCATTGATACGCACTGTATCCCCCGGTTTGACGTTTACGGGATCGATCTGCGCGATCCCGCCAGGACAGCGCTCGCGCAATGTTTGAATGATATCTTCACCGACCTCGGCAACGCGTGCGCCGAAAGTGAGAAAATCCTTTACTCCAGGCGAATAACGTGCAGCTTTGCCGGAGATAATCATGTCGAGACGGCAAAAAACATAACCCGGAAACAACGGTGCCAAAACCCAATGGAATCTGCTGCCGATCCGCCGCCGCGCGCGCATCCACGGCAAAAATACTTCCAAGCTGAGATCAGTGAGCCGCCGCTCGACGTCCCGCTCGCGATTCACCTTGGTTCGCAGGGCATACCATCTCAGCCCTGCTTCAATCTGCAGTGGTTCCGATCTCATGAAATCGTCTCTCCAAATTCGTCCGCTCGCGCGCTACAAGCGATGATTGTCGATAATTCTAGCAGACCAGCAGACGCATGATAACTCGAAGTTCATTTTGGTTGAAGGTCATTTTTACCGGGCGTTGAATTTCCTTGACTTCAGAGGCAATTTGCGGTGCAATATAATAACGACAGCTGCGAAGTGAAGAACGTCTGTTTCGTTGGCGTCTAACGAGGAAGAGGCATTGGCTGCCCGACCATGAGTAGATAGAGGGAGGTCGCATGCAAGCCTTAAAATACTTTCGGCTTTCCGCCCCATTCATCTCCGCTTCCGCCTCTTTATTTTGCCATCCTCGCTGCTCAACGTGATGCTCGATACCGAAATAGCGCTCTCGCCAGTTTTGTCTAATACATTTAGCGTTCTCAAGCCATTGTTATTGCCGCAAAGCGCGAAGCTCTGCTCAGGGGGCTCGTTTGCCGCGACAAGCGACCGTAGCGATTCGAAAAAGGGAGGCTACTGGAATGGACAATAACCAAGAATTCGAAAACCTCATCAAGAGAGATCGGGATTTGCATCAAGCACGTTCCTGGCGCGGCAACTTGCTGGGGTATCTCGATAAGGTTAAGGCGGATCCAACGAACGCCAAGCTCGCCCATGCCCGCCTCTACGATACCCTCATGAAACCCGGCGTGCGCGACATTCACGAGAACAACGATCCTCGCGTCAAAAGGCTTTACAAGGACGAATCCTTAAAAGTCTATAATTTCTTCACTGACGAGTTCTTTGGCATAGAGAAGACCATTTCTCAAATCGTCCGCTACTTTCACGCGGCCTCGCTCAAAGGCGAAGAGAGCCGTCAGGTTCTATATTTAATGGGGCCTGTCGGTTCGGGCAAGAGCTCACTGGTGGAAAAGCTCCATCGCGGCCTCGAGGAAAGCGAGCCGTTTTATGCGATTGAGGGATGCCCGATGTTCGAGGAGCCCTTGCACTTGATTCCGCGCCATCTCAGGAAAGAGTTTGAAAAGATGCTGGGCGTGCACGTGGAAGGCGACCTCTGCCCGGTGTGCCGCTACAAACTCGTGCAGGAGTATGGTGGCAAGTATGAGGAATTCCCGATTTGCACGGTTGGGTTTTCCAAACGGGCGCGCGTCGGCATCGGCGTGGTTCCGCCGGTCGATCCCAACAATCAAGACACGTCGGTGCTGATCGGAAGTGAAGACATTTCAAAATTGGACCTTTATTCGGAAGGCGATCCGCGAGTCCTGGAACTGAACGGCGCGCTGAACATTGGCAACCGCGGCGTGGTCGAGTTCATCGAGGTTTTCAAAAACGAGATCGAATATCTCCACTGCATGATCACTGCGACTCAGGAAAAGGTCGTGCCGGCGCCGGG
>DASXSW010000049.1:0-5244 GCA_036505755.1 Binatia bacterium
ACGCGGCGGAAGCCCACCGCATCGTTGAAAACAACCAGATCGCCGGGAAGATCGTTCTAGACCCAACGCAATCGTAAGAAACTTTGATATCGCGCCAAGGCGACAAGAACGCAAAGTGACGGGCCAACCCGTCATCCCGAAGGAATGTGAGGGATCTGAGTATGATTTCTTCCCTACGGTCGAAATGACAAAGCTCCCCTGGCGATCTTTGCGCCTTCGCGCGAGGATAATCCGAATCTCCACACCGTTTACACAGTTCAAGCCATCGTGCTAAACACGAAACAATGAGTCGGAGGAGGTGGCCCATGGCCCAGATCGTGTCGATCATCGGCATCACCCACAACCCCTTCATGCCGCGCATGTTCAAACAGCCGCAGCAACCGCCCGGCGCGGCCAAGGTCAAAGAACGAATCGCGATGATGCGGCAAAAACTCGCCGACGCGAAGCCCGACGTGCTCGTCTGCATCGGCAACGATCACTTGCATCAGTTCTTCATGGACAATATGCCCGCCTTCATGATCGGCAAGATGGATCAGTACGACGGCACTTTTTATGACGAAGAACGGGAGTTCGGTTTGCCAAAATGCAAACTGGCGGGTGACGTGGACGTTTCCGATGCAATCATGGAAGGCGCCTTCGACCGCGGCGTCGACTTCTCCTACTCCAACGAACTGACCATTGACCATTCGATCATCGTGCCAATGCTGTTCGTTCGACCGGAAATGGATATTCCCGTTGTGCCGATCCTGACCAATTGCATCGCGCCGCCGATGCCGAGAGCAAGGCGTTACTTCGAAGTCGGCAAAGTCCTCCGCGGCGCCATCGACAGCCTGCCGGCGAACAAGTGCATCGGTGTTCTTGTCAGCGGCCATTTATCGCTCGAGGTCGGCGGCCCAAAACAATTCGAGCGCCACCTGACCGACCCCAACTTCGACGCCGCCGCCGTCGGCTGGATCGTCAACGGCGACATCGACGGCGCCGCCGAAGGCTGCACGCCTGAGAAAATGATCAAGTCAGGCAATATGACCAGCGGATATTTGAATTTCTTGATGATGATGGGCGTTGCGAACTCAACGAAGCCGTCCCACGCAGAGGGATTGGATGCGGGTTTTCCGGCGATCCCGTTCTTTAGCTGGGATAAACAAGCGTAGTACGAGGTAGCGTCAGCCGGGAAAAGGAACATATTAAATGGATTGGAGAATTCTCGGTACCGTTTTTACTTCGGTCTTTATCGCTGAGCTCGGTGACAAAACCCAGCTCGCAACGATGCTGTTCGCGTCGGACAAAGAGACAAGCAAGCTAACCGTTTTTGCCGGAGCTTCGGCGGCTCTGATTGTGACGTCGGCGCTCGGTGTTGTCGCTGGCACTTTTCTTTCTAATTATGTCAGCGAAAAACTCCTTCAATACATAGCGGGGATCGGCTTTATCGCGATCGGGATATGGACGCTGATCAAAGCCTAACCTGAGACAAACCAAGGAGACGTCGGTGCAACGGCGGCCGAAAGTCGTTGCCGCCGATAGGAATGGAAGTAGTACATTTGCCACGTCCGACCACATCGGTGAGCGCATGACAAAGACATTGACTCCGTTGTAAATGCCCACTGTAACTAGAGTCGGACCTTACCGATTCTTCTTTTACGCGAGCGATCGCGATGAGCCCACCCACGTTCACGTCGAGCGGGAAGATAAAGTTGTTCTGGCTTGACCCACTTCGGTTGCAAAGGAGTGGCGGGTTTTCTAGGGTAGAGATCAATCGAATTCAAAGGCTTGTTGCGAGACACCGGAGGGAATTGTTGGAGGGTTGGGATGCGTACTTCCGCGGTTGATATCGAAGTGCCAAACGCTGAAAGCGTAACCGTCACCGGAGATACTCTGTCCGTTGATCTGAGCGACGGGCGCACGATTTCTGTGCCCCTATCTTGGTATCCACGACTATTGTACGCGTCGCAAAAGGAACGTAGGAGCTGGCGGCTAATTGGCAAAGGACAGGGAATACATTGGGAAGGTATTGACGAGGATGTTAGCGTCGAGGGGCTATTAGCCGGCAAGCCTTCGGCTGAGAGTCAGTCGTCGTTTGCAGCGTGGCTAGCAGGTCGGACGTCTCGTCCCGGCAAACGATTGAACGGGCGGTCCCGGCGGCGTCGAGCGTGACCGAGGAGAGACTATGAGCAAGTACCTCATGAACAAGATGATTCACCTCGTCAACATGAACGAAGAGGCGGAAAAGGAATACAGGACAACGCCGCGCGAGTTCGTCGAGAAGTGGGAAAAAACTCAGAAGCTAAAACTCGATCCGGAGGAGCGCGAAGCGCTGGCGACCAAAGACTACGGCAAACTCTACGCCCTCGGCGCCCATCCGTTCACGCTCTGGAGTTTCACAGAAGCGGTCTGCGTGCAGGAAATGCCGCGTGAAGAACTAGTGGCAGATTACAAAGCAAAAGCGGCGAAAGCAGGCTATCCGAATTTTAAGACGTGAAAAAATAGGCGTGAGCCGCGAGGCAATAGGTATTAGACGGGTGCGAAAAAATGTAGGGGCACGGCATGCCGTGCCCTTACCCTATTTAAGCAGCTTATTCGCCAGCGCGATCGCCGGATCTCTGATCTTTCGCACCGACGATTCCAGGTGGGTCTCCAACCGAAGGTAATCTTCCACCGTCATCACATCCTTACAGCCTTGATTGCCGAATTCCTTCAACCATTCCGTGCTCACATCCTGCCGGCGCGTGCCCTGGGTCATCGCCTTGCCGTAAGTTTCTTGACCTTCTTTGCTGAGTAACCAGTTTACGAAAATTTTCGCCGCGTTCGGATGGGGCGGATTTTTCACCACCGTTACAACGCCGCTGCCGTTGTTGGCGTGCGCGCCTTCTTTGATTTTCGGAACGGGTTTTACCGGCAGGCCAGCTTTGATGAAGGGATCGTAACTGTAATGGCTGAGACCGATCGTAAACGCTAGCTTTCCTTTTGCGAGGGAATCCGCGAGCTGCCGCAAGTTCTGACCGACGAGAAGATCTTGCTGTGTTAGTTTTTGTAAATACTCCTCGCCTTTCACTTTCCATAAAAAAGACCACGTGTTTTGTCCCGAACCGGGATTGCGCGGATCGAGAAAGCCGATTCTGCCTTTCCACTTGGGATTGAGCAAATCGTCGAACGAACGAATCTCATTGGGTTCGACTTGACTGCCGTTGTACCACAGTGTTTCGCTCGTGTAGCAGAGAAATGCGTAAATTTGCCGTTTGCCGCCCACGTTATCTTCCCAGAGGTGCCCGCCCCACCAATTCTTCGGATCTTTGACTTCCGGCAAGATCATGTACGATTGAAAATCGTCCGCGGCTCCGGCTGCGACCATCGAAAGAGGCGTGGCGCCTCCCGCCACGAGTATATCGAAATAACGAACCCCAGCGTTGAATTCGGTGATAATCCGCGTCACATTTTCCGGACCGCGGGCCGACAACAGTTCAGTGGCGATGCCGAACTTCTCTTTGAACTTCGTCCCGATAGCGGTTCGTAATTCGCTGCTTGCCGGAATGCCAACTACAACTGTGCCTTCTTTTTTGGCGGCCGTGAGAGTTTTTTCCCATTCCGTTTGCCACTCGGCGCCGGGGACGGGAGAAGCCGACAGCAAAGCCAGAATAAGAACGCTCCATGGAATTCGGTTCATGCTATGCCTATCCTCTCTCCTTCAATGTCTTATTAGGGACGGTTGAATCGCCCCGCCTTCAGGCAGTGCAAAGTTCGTCATGCCGGCGTACGCCGGCATCCAGGTTCGGCATCAGTTCAAGTTCTAAAACTCGCCTGGATTCCGGCTTCCGCCGGAATGACCGGAAACAGAGGACTTCAGTCCACAAATAAGACCCCATCCGCTTTTAATCGAACATCACTAGTCATCCGCCTGGGAATGGAATCACGTTGCGGAACTTTGCGATCACCTTTTCGCGCAACTCGCGGCTTGAGCGGCTGACTTTGGGAAATTTGTCTTTCCATTCGAACGGCCGCACCGCGTAGAAAATCGCCCGGCCGTTGGTGTGGTCTTTTGATTCCCGCTTTTCGGGTGGCATGCGCGGATCGAGCGGCGTGCTCCAGCAGCCGTCGATGATATCGATGTTGGTCGGTGGATCGACGCGTGTCATCATCGCCCACAAGACCTCTTTCATATTCGTCGGATCGATGTCTTCGTCGACCACGACGACATAACGACCATTGCGTGCCGCCGCTGCAGAGCTGACCGCCGCTAGGCCCGTTTGCTTTGCGTGGCCCGCGTATTTTTGCTGAATCGCAACGACGGTAAAATAAGGTGAGTGATTGTAAACGCCGACGACGTTTTGAATCCCCGCCGCCTCCAACTGATCCCAGAGAATTCCGGCCGTCGGATTGCCGTCGATTTTCATCGCGCCGGTCCACAGCGGCGCTTCTTCTTCCAAGATCGGCTCGCTGCGATGATATATCGCTTTGACTCTGATCACCGGTTGCGGTTCGCCTGTGCCGAGAGTGCCGCCGGAATAATACCCGGGCCATTCTCCGAAAGGTCCCTCGGCGCGGGAGTCTATTTTAGGTGGCGGCACCTCGCCTTCAATAACGATTTCCGACCCGGCGGGAATCGGCAAACCCGTGAGAGGGCCCCGAATGATCTCCAACGGGTGGCCCAGTAGGCCGCCGGCATAATCCAATTCGGAATTTCCCCAAGCAACTTTGGTGTGCGCTAAGGTAAAGAGTAGCGGATCCGGGCTAAACGCCACAACGACCGGACAACTCTTCCCTTGCTCCCAATATTTCGCGCAAATCAATCGTCCATGTTGTCCCGGACTCATCCATAGTCCCAGAAGGTTTCGATCATGGAGCTGCATCCTGTACGTCCCGGCATTAATAAAGCCGCTTTCCGGATCGGCGTTGATCAGGCAATTGCCGGTGCCGATATAGCGGCCGCCGTCGCCGTCGTGAAAGCGCGGCGCGGGAAATTTAAACAGATTCACCGAGTCGCCTTCCATCACATTTTCCATCAGCGGCGCGGACTTTACCTCCTCTGGCGGAATCGCTTTGCCAGACCTCATCTTCCGCGCCAGCAAACGTACGACTTCGAGCTTGCTTTTCTCAGGAGAGATCCCGAAGGCAAGCGCGGTCCGATTGTAATTGGCAAAGGCAAGACTGATCAGGCGAAACCCGGCGGGATAACCTTTGATCTTATCGAATAGCAGCATCGGCCGAGAATCGAGCTCGGCCGTCGATTCAATCAAAGCGCCGATTTCATTG
>DASXSW010000050.1:0-4322 GCA_036505755.1 Binatia bacterium
GTCCGAGAGACGTTGGCTCTCATTCTCGGGCGCGAATTCGTAGTATCCAAGCGGCCGCTTGGAGCAAAAGGCCTGGCGCTCTCCGAGATACACGAAGAATTCGATCTACTGATCCTCGGTGTGTCACCCCGTTATGGACTGGAGGCCGCGAGCCTCGTGCGGTTTGCTGCTCAATTGCCATTTACC
Organism: Binatia bacterium; assembly: GCA_036505755.1. GTDB lineage: Bacteria > Desulfobacterota > Binatia > UBA9968 > UBA9968 > DP-20. The sequence continues at coordinate 187 of DASXSW010000050.1, forward strand.
GTGCTTTTTTTGGTTGATTCGAAAACGACCGCACGAGTTATCGGAGAGGAAGCCCAGGTCGGCTGCCTGACAAAACCGTTCAACCCCTATGAGCTACACGAGAAGGTCGGGCAGCTGCTGGCTCGCCGTGTCATTTTACCCAGAGCGGACGTGGTGGCGCGGGCACGTGAGTCGAGAAATTTCTCGCGATATCTGGATTTCCCTTACCTCACCAGGAGCGCGGCGACTTTGGTGCGAAGATTTGCCGCGACGCGGCTGCCGATTTTGATCTCCGGGGAGATTGGCTGCGGGCAAAATCGAATCGCATCAGGAATTCTTTGGCTTCAGAAAATCTCCGGATCGCGAATTTCCATCAACGCCGCCGAGCTTAGTGAAGAATATTTGGATCAAAAAAGCATCGAGCTATCGCTAGGTCGAGTGCCACAGGCAGGACCACCGACACTCGTGATCGAAAATCTCCATAAAACCGGCGTTTCCGGCCAATCTTTGCTGTTGCGGTTTTTGGAAGACGCGGAGGAGAAATCGGCCCAGATACGCTATTTAGCAACCGCAAATGCCGATCTCTTGCAAAACGTCTATGCGGGCGAATTCGTCGAAGCGCTTTACTATAAGCTGGCGACACTCACCCTGAAACTGCCGCCCTTGAGAGAACGTCGCGAAGATATTCCGGTGATCGCAGAGTGGTTCGCCCGTAGTTACGCTGAGACGCTCGGTCTGAGTGGGCCTGCTCTCTCTACCGAAGCCCAGAGTCGACTCTGTAATTACATGTGGTTCGGCAATCTCAGCGAATTGGAGACTGTGATAGCGCGCACGCTCGCGTGGCACAGAAAGTCGCGCATCGAGGCAGCTGACCTGGTTTTTGACTTTAGCGTTGACACGCACGTAAAGGAATTGGGCGATTTTGCCGAGTTTATGCCAGCCGGAAAACAAGCGGCTTCCGATTTGGCAGAGCCTGTGTTACAGGTCGGCAGCGCCGTCCCGGCGGCGAATGTGTCAGCAAACGGTCACGGAAAGTCAGTGGATTTGAATGTCGTGATTCACGAGCTCGCCCACGAGCTCAAGAATCCGATGGTGACGATCAAAACCTTCGCCCAACTGCTTGGCGAGCGCTATCAGGACGAGAACTTTCGCTCTCGTTTCCAAGAAGTGGTTGGCGACGACATCGAGCGGATGGACGAACTTTTAGAAGTGATGATCGAGTTTGCCGACTTTGCCGCGCCTCGCCGGAGCAAGGTGGATCTTGTAGAAAAGCTTCAAAGCGTGTTGAGCGAACTTCAAAATGAATCTACCAAGCGCCAGACACGTTTCGAGTGGAAAGGGAATGCTGGCAGGCACGAAGTCCAAAGCGATGAATCGCAGCTGTCGTACATTCTCAAGAATGTGTTGCTGGCGAGTCTTTCGCAGGCCAGAATGGGCAGCGAAATCAAGATCAATCTCCCGCAAGGCGGGACTCTAGTGATCACCTATCTGCGGGAGGGGGCACGGGTGACGTCGATCACCCATTACTTGGAGGGGGCATCACCTCGTCCGGACGACAGTATTCTGCCGCTGCGCGTTTTGTTGGCGAAACACCTCCTGGAGAGAAACGGCGGGCAGTTCGTCATCGACCCGTCCGACAGCGACAACGAAACAATGAGAATGGAGTTCCCGATTGCAGAGCACTGAAAAAAAAACCGACATGAACCAACCTTTGCTGTTAGTGGTTGACGATGAAACCGGCGTCAGGCAATCCCTCCAACTAGTCTTCAACAAGACCTTTCGTGTTATTGAGGCAGCCTCGGCGGACGATGCCATTCCAAAAGTCAGCGAGGAAAGGCCGGATGTTGTTTTGTTGGACATCATGATGCCGGGCGCGGACGGCCTTTCCGTCCTAAAACAGATCAAATCGGTCCAACCGGATTGCCAGGTCATTATGTTGAGTGGCCTCAACACCGCGCGTACGGGATTCACGGCCAAGGGCACGGGAGCCTTCGATTACCTGACCAAGCCTTTCGACGTCGAAGAACTACGCTTGAAAGTGGAGCATGCCCTGGAAAAGGTTCAAATGTCGCGCGAGTTGGAGAGGTTGAAAGAAGAAGTCGGCCGCAAGTATGGAGTAGACCACGTTATCGGCAAGTCGAAACAGATTATCGATGTCTTCAAAGCCGTAAGTATGGTAGCCGCCAAAAAGAGCACGGTTTTGATCACGGGCGAGAGCGGTACGGGCAAAGAACTGATCGCCCGCGCGCTTCACTATAACAGCGATCGGCGCGCCAAGCCTTTCGTGGTGGTGAATTGCGCCGCGTTGCCGGACACGTTGATCGAAAGTGAACTGTTCGGCTACGAGAGAGGGGCGTTTACCAACGCTTCGCAAAAAAAGGTCGGTCGATTTGAGTTAGCCCACGGCGGCACGCTCTTTCTCGACGAAATCGGCGAGCTTAATTTGGGAACCCAGTCAAAATTTCTGCGGGCGATCGAACAAGAAACGTTTACGCGGCTCGGTGGCACCGATGAGATTAAAGTCGATGTTCGCGTGATCGCCGCGAGCAACCGCGATCTCGAACAGATGGCCAAGAACGCAGAGTTTCGCCCCGACCTGTTTTATCGACTCAACGTGGTTTCGCTGTTTTTGCCGCCGTTACGCGAGCGGCGTGAGGATATAGCGCTGTTGCTCGACCATTTTTTGCGACTCAAGGGTCAGGAACATTCCATCCCCACTAAATGCCTTTCTCCGGAAGTGGTGGATTTTTTCACTTCGTATCCTTGGCCGGGCAATATCCGTGAACTGGAAAACCTGATCGAGCGGTTGACGATTCTCACTCCACACGAAACCGTCATGCTGCGCGACCTGCCGGTCGGCATGCGCTCCACCGATCAAACGGCGACGCTCAAGGAGGACGTGCTGAGCGGGTCACGGCCGCTCAGCGACGCTGTCGACGAATTCGAACGTGAATTGATCGTCAAGGCATTGCAACGAACCGGCTTCAATCAGACAAAGGCAGCTTCATTGTTGGGAACCAGCCGGCGAATTCTCAAGTACCGGATTGAGAAACTCAAAATCAATGATCCGAATGATTCAGAGGAAGAAGTGAAATTATCGACATAACTGGACAAATTTGTTCCCGCAAGTCTCCTGACTGCCGCCCAATTCTCAAAAATATCCTTTTAAATTAGCCATTTGTCTCGGTGGGGGCCGTGGCATATTCCTTGCTGATTCCGCCCCACATGGATGCCAGCAAACCTCACATTCTGGTTGTCGATGATGAGATGGGCCCACGAGAATCGCTTAAAATGATTCTCCATCCCTATTACAACGTTTACACAGCCGATCGCGGCGCTCAGGCAGTCGAGATGCTCAAGCAGGTCCCTGTCGACTTAGTCACTGTGGATCTTAAAATGCCCGGCTTCAGCGGCATCAATGTGTTGGAGAAGGTCAAACAATATGACCCGGACATCGAAGCGATTATCATCACTGGATATGGCTCGCTAGATACCGCAATCGAAGGGCTTCGCCTCGGCGCCTTCGATTATATTTCCAAACCGTTCGATGTTAATCACATACTGTCACTGGTCCGTCGCGGCTTGGACCGTCGCAACGCGAAGGCCAGGCTCAGACAAGTCAAGTCGGATTTCCTATCCAATGTTTCCCATGAGTTAAGAACTCCTCTCAGTGTGGTAGTCGGATTCGTTTATCTGCTGCTCAATCAGGTGATCGGCAAACTCACCGAAGATCAGCAGAAGGTATTGGAAACGGTTTATCGAAATTCAGAGGAACTGCTCGAGTTGATCGATAACGTGCTGTGGATGACTTCGCTGAACGCGGGCGATGCGAACGCGACCATAGAAAAATTCGACGCCCGCGAAGTCGTCAAGGAAACGTTGAAGCGCTATGAGAAGACGATCCTCGAAAAGGGTCTAAAGCTCAACGTGAAGCTGGCTGATAGCAATATGTCGATCGTCAGCGATCGGGCCAAGGTCGAGCGAGTATTCCAGAACGTTTTCAATAACGCGGTCAAATTTACTTCCGAGGGCGAGGTTAGTGTCAAGGCGCAGCCGGCAGCGGACGGAAATAGCGTGGAGTTTGAAATTACCGACACGGGGAGTGGTATCGAAGAGAGCAAGATCGATTCGATCTTTGAACCCTTTCATCAAGCTGA
>DASXSW010000051.1:0-4527 GCA_036505755.1 Binatia bacterium
GACCGTTTGTGTTTTGCGATCAGTGTCCGGATCGTCGGAACGAGATCTCTAGGTACTTCCATAACCGTTTGACTGGAGTCTTCAAAAGCTGCCTCGTCCTTGGCCACTGCCTGCTCATCCGTCTGTTGCTCGTAGTGTTCGAGCACTCGACGAACTCTTTGCTCGTTCCAACCGGCCGGAAATTTGGTCTTTTTCATCTTTTACCTTTCCTGCGTAGCCTGCGTCGATACGCGAATACGAATTTTCATCTAGCGTCAAGAAGACCAACCATTCAGCAGTAGCGGTCACGACGGGTCTGACGATTTCGAGCACGCCACGATCAATATCATTTTTCCAGCAATCTCTTCATGCGCTCGACTACATCCGCGGGTTGCGCGATGACTTCGCGGGCTAATTTTTCCAGCTCGTCGCCGGCGACGGGGTCGATGTCCAGTTTTCGTTCTTTGGCTTGGGCCTGAAAATCCGCGTCGGTGAGAGTTTTTTTGAAAGCGCTCTGGAGGAGTTTCGCGCGGTCGGGCGGCAGACCCGGCGAGCTGACGAATGGCCGGCCAAATTGGCCAACGGCGAGAACGATCGTCGCCAGACGTTTACCCGCCTCGGGAGTTTTATATTCGTTCATGAGTTCCCAGATGGTTGGCACATCAGACAACCTCGGGTCGCGCCTTTTGCCGGTCTGTATCAATACGCGGACAAAACCATTTTTGAACCAGCTGACGAGCGGTTCGCGTCCGAATAAGGTTTCTAGAGAGATACCGCGGCACTGAACTTCTTCTCGCTCGACGGCCAAGTCGACTTCCGGACCATCCTTGTAGCCCGTGAGTGTGTTAAATTTCGCGCCGAGGGTTTCCTCCAATAGGTTTCCCGTATAATAGCCTGTTGAAGCCGTGCCGGTGGCGCCGCATTTTGGTGGCACGGTCGCTTTACGCACATCCTGAATCGTTTTGTAGGGGGTATTAGCGCGGATGTAGATGATCTGTTCGACCTGTGTGGGAGTGCCGAGCCAAGTAAACTTCGTCCAATCGAACTGAACTTCTTTTCTCCCGACCAACTGGTCGAAGTAGAGTCCCGCTCGAATCCCACCGAGGGTGAGTCCATCGGGCTTGGCGACTTTGTAAACGTAATTGGCGGCAATCATCGCCGCCGCGCCGGGCATATTCTGGACGACGATATTTGGATTTCCGGGAATATATTTACCGAGGTACCGGGCGATCAGACGGGTCCACGAATCATCGATGCTACCCGGGCCGTATCCGGCGACGAATCTTACTGTTTTGTCTTGATAGAACGGCGCTTGGGCCAGTGCGTTGACGGGTGAAACCAGGACGAGAACGAGAGCGAAAATGCGTCTGTTCATGGCAACCCTCCGCCGTGCGGGATTTATTCGCGCGGAGCATACTCGGTTTGCCATGAGGCATACAAGGGCGCGAAGCGAGAAAGGATTTTACCGCAGAGACGCAGAGTTCACATGGTTCGACTGTTCGAGTAGCCTCACGGCAGGCTTCCTCGACGGCCTTCAATTCCGAGCTGTCGAGGAATCACCATGAGCGGAATTCTTCATAGCCGCGCATCCTGAGCTTAGTCGAAGGACGCGTCCTCAGCGCCTCAGCGGTGAAATTCAGACCCCATCGAGTGCCCAGACCCCGTTGAACTTCAGGTAATAACACTCCACGTCAATCGCCGAGATGTTGCTCTTTAAAAACTCCGCGGCGCTGCGTAATTCCGACTCGTGATTTGCGGCCTCGCGCTGCTCGTTGCCCTCGAACGCTTGCAACCCGCCGTACGCTCCACAGTCACTGTGGACCATCAGCATCACCCGGGTTGTCCTGTGCAGCCGCATCGAGGTTCGCACCTGGCCGAGCGCGAAGCTGCGCTCGGATTCTTCCGCCGGAGAGGCGAAGGCCTTCGCCCCTCCGGCGATTTTGAGTGGATCCGCCCACCAGATGCCGCGCTTCTTGAGAAATTTGCGCGTCACCAGCTCGAAGCGCGCGTCGAAGCATGAGACCACGCACGCGTCCGCGCGATACATGTCGGTCTGCGAGTCGAAGTGGAAGACCTTCTTCACGGTCTCAACCGGCGCGTCGCGCTTTGATTTCTTGCAGCAGCTTTTCGATCTCGTCCTGTTTTTCCAATGCGGCCAATTTGTCGTCGATGTTGTCGCTGACCATCTCGGCCTTGACTTGGCTCAGTGCCTCGGCGCGTCGCACCTTGTTTTGCATTCGATTGAACGTCGCGGTCTTTGACTTATCCCCGATCGCGATTTGCGCGTCGCTGGCCTTAGCCAACGCCCGCGAGCGCCTGTGCTGGGCGATCAGCATTTCGCTCTTCGATTCGGCTTCGGCCAGCTTTTGCTCCAGCTTGTGTAAGGCCGACTTGAGATTGTCGACTTCCGTTCTCTGGTCTGCCACCAGGGAGTCGAAGCTCTCCGCCATCTGCTTGAAACTCATGGAGCGCTCAAGGGCCGCGCGCGCGAGATCATCCTGCTTCTTGTCCACGGCCAGTTCCGCCTTGCGGATCCATTCGGCTTCCTTCTCTGCGTTCTCCTTCTGCTTTTTCTCCAGCACGTGCTGGTCGGCGATCGCGATGGCGACCTGGGTCTTCACCTGCATGAGCTGGTTCTGCATATCCAGGATCACCTGTTTGATCATCTTCTCGGGATCCTCGGCCTTGTCGATCAGATCGTTCAGGTTGGCCCGGATCAACGTCGATACTCTTTCCAATAATGCCATACAACCTCCTTATCTTGTTGGTTAGCTACGCCTTAGGCCTTCTCGTCAGGCTTGGGCGCTTTGTCTCCAATCATTTTGACTTTGGAAAGCAGGTCAGAGAGCTGCATTCCGGAAAGCGTTTCGAACAACGCGGGAATTTGTGCGGCCATCGCTGCCACGTCGCCCGTGATCTTGTTCATGCCGGCAGAATTGCCGTTGCCCGTCGACACGATCGTGATCTTGTCGACGTTGGCCAGCGGGGAGGCGAGCGCCTTGACGATCTCGGGCATGTTGCCGATGAGTTTGTCGATGACCGCCGCCTGGTTGTACTCCTGATAAGCTTCGGCCTTCACGTTCATCGCCTTCGCTTCGGCCTCGCCCTTCTTGAAAATGATTTCGGCTTCCGCTTCGCCGGTCGCGCGGGTAGAAGCAGCCTGGCCGTCGGCTTCCAACATCAACTTCTGCTTTTGTGCCTCCGCCAGCATCTCGATTCGGCGCCGCTCGATTTCGGCCTGCTTGAGCACCGTCGCGATCAACTCGCGCTCGCGGCGTTGAATTTCAGCTTCCTGCACGGCAATCTGGCCGGTTTTCTGGACCTGCTCTATCTTGACCTGCTCGGCCATGACCTGCTGCTGCATGACATTGGTCTGGATCTCGTAAGCCTTGTCTGCGGACGCCTTCTGCTTCTGGACAGCTTCGAGGAAATTCGCCTGCTTGAGTTGGAGATCGCGTTGAGCTTCCGCCTGCGCCGCCTGCGAAAGTGTCTCCGCAAGGACGCGTTCCTTATCAGCCTGCGCTTTGGCGACGGCGGATGCGCGCATGGCCTCGGCACGCTTGATCGCGGTGTCGCGCTCAGCTTCGGCGGCGGCCACGTCGGCGTCCCGCTTGATCCTCGCGACATCGGGCCGGCCCATGTTGGTGATGTAATCGTTTTTGTCACGGACTTCTTTAATCGTGAACGAGATGACCTCCAGCCCCATCTTGTTCATATCGTCGGCGCAGGTGGAGCGCATGCGGTCGCCTACCATTTCGGGCTGCTTGACGATCTCTTCCACCGTGAGCTGCCCGATAATCCCGCGCAGGTGGCCCTCCAACACCAGGCGGATCAATCCCTCGCGCTCCTGCGGTGTCTTCGTGAGAAACTGTTCAGAAGCGGTCTGAATCGATTCCGGATCGGATTTGACCTTGATCTGCGCGACGGCTTCCACCGTCACTGCGACGCCCTGTTTTGTGTAGAGGTCCTGCTGAGGCGCCACGTCGAACGACATCAGCTCGAGCGAGAGTAGCTTGCAATTCTCCACCATGGGGAAAATCACCGAGCCGCGACCCTTAATGATTCGTGTGCCGCGAAAACCATACACCACGAGCGCCTCATGTGGTCCGGCCTTGCGGTAGAGCCGGGCGAACATGGCCATCAGTAAAATGAGAGTCAATGCCATCAGGCCTGCGATGGCGAAAATAATTTCTATACTCATAGTTTTAGTCCTCCTTAATTTCGCTTGACGACTGCCGACGAATTCGTAAGCTCTTCCCAGGGCCGGACATAGGCGATGCCGCGCTCGTACCGGGTCACAACGACTTCGGTTCCCTTTGCGATCTCCACTCCGTCATCGCTGCGCGCGGGAGCAGCGCGTCGAACCCCGGCCTGCGAAAAGATCATTTCACCGGTGCCAGACGGTCGAATATTGCTGTTGACGGTTCCGAGTACGCCGATCATATCGTAGTCCGCGGGGTTGAGTTCCTCGTCATGGCGGATGAGAACCTTGGCGAGGAAAAAAAACACGATCGCTGCCCCGACGAATCCGCTGGCGCACGCGATCCC
>DASXSW010000052.1:0-5930 GCA_036505755.1 Binatia bacterium
GTTAAACAGATCCTCCTCGGCAAACCTAAAGATCCACTCGATCCAAAGGTTTTTCATCAGGTTTCTCTGATCGCGTTCCTCGCATGGGTGGGGCTCGGCGCCGACGGCTTGAGCTCATCTGCGTACGGGCCGGAAGAGGCCTACCTCGCCCTGGGAAATCACTTTTTCCTCGCGCTGCCGCTGGCAATCCTCATGGCGGTAACGGTCTTCGTCATCTCGGTAAGCTATAGCCACATCATCGAGGCGTTTCCTACCGGCGGCGGAGGATATCTGGTCGCAACCAAGCTGCTCGGTGCGAAGATCGGTTTGGTCTCCGGCTCCGCGCTGATCGTCGACTACATGCTGACGATTACGATCTCAGTGGCAAGCGCTGGGGATCAGATCTTTAGCTTTCTGCCAGCCTCAATCCATGGGATCAAGCCCAGCATCGAGTTTGGACTGATTTTTTTTCTGATTTACCTGAACCTTCGCGGTACCAAGGAATCGGTCATATTTTTGCTGCCGATTTTTCTCTTGTTTGTCGTCGCGCACATCTTTGCAATCAGCCTGGGTGTGATCCCGAAAGGGCCGGAGATTCCCACCCTGGCGACTACGACCTATCAAAGGACGGTGGGAGACATCCAAGGGATGGGATTATGGACAACCGTTTTTCTCGTCCTGCACGCGTACAGTCTTGGCGGCGGCACCTACACAGGTATCGAAGCCGTAAGCAACGGTCTTCAGGCGCTGCGCGAGCCCAGAGTGGAGACCGGAAAAAAAACCATGCTGTACATGTCGACCTCGCTGGCTTTCACGGCAAGCGGTCTATTGCTCTGTTATCTGCTCAATCAGGTGGCTCACCAACCGGGCAAAACTCTGAACGCGAGTCTATTTGAAAAAATCTATCCGAGTTTCTTTTCACCCGATTCTGCCTATGTGCTGGTAATCGTGACCCTCCTTACCGAGGCCGCGATCCTTTTAGTCGCGGCCCAGACAGGATTTATTGACGGTCCCCGAGTCCTTTCCAATATGGCCATCGATTCCTGGGTCCCGCACCGGTTCTCCCATTTAAGCGACCACCTCGTCACCCAGTATGGCATCTGGTTTATGGGTCTGGCGTCTCTCGGATTCCTCCTTTATACCGGCGGCGACGTTAGACTATTGGTGGTCATGTACAGCATCAATGTGTTTCTGACTTTCAGCCTTTCCCAACTCGGAATGTGCCGCCACTGGTGGGAAGTACGAGACACCGAGAAAACTTGGCTCGGAAAGTTCTTTGTGAACGGCCTCGGCTTGTCATTCACGGCAATCATTCTCGTGTTCACAGTTATTATTAAGTTTGCCGAAGGCGGATGGGTTACGCTTCTGGTGACATCCGGGTTTATTCTTCTATGCTACCTTATCCGATGGCATTACGACCAGGTGCGAGCCGCTCTAAAGACTCTCGACGATACTCTGATGCAGATTCCGTTTCAGCCGGATTTGAAAAGTCCGGTCCCGGCTAAAGATCCTAATGCGCCCACCGCGGTTCTCATTGTGAGGGAATTCGACGGGCTTGCAGTTCACTCCCTGCTCAGCATCGGTCGCCTTTTTCCCAATCACTTCAAAAACATCGTCTTTGTCTCGATTGGACTCATCGATTCCGGTCGGTTCAAGGGACAGAGTGAGATCGAAAACTTGCGCCGGACGAAAGAAGAAGATCTCAAGAGCTTTGTGGAGTTTGCCAACTGCCTCGGTTGGTACGCGGAGTATCGTTATTCCTTGGGCGTCGACCTGATTCAGGAGTTGGTGAAAAGCTGCAAATCCGTCGCCAAAGATTTCCCCAAGTCGGTGTTTTTTGCCGGCAAGTTAGTCTTCGAACGGGAAAATTTTCTTGCTCGTTTACTTCACAACCATACCCCATTTACTTTGGAGCAGCGGCTGCAGTTCGAGGGCTTGGAAATGATGATTCTCCCGATTCGTGTTTTCAGTTCTTCCACGCCGCAGGCGATCGCGGCCTGAGTTTGGCTCTAGGCGTTCTCACAACAGCTGTTCGCGACTGAACCTAACACTTCTCGAATAGTGCACCGGTAGTTCAAAATGGCGGTAACCCGCACCGCGATCTGGCGACCGTCGCGGAATGCCTCGTGGGATATCGTGATTATCGACATGTCCTTGGGCCTTATGGGGGTGTCGTCACGTCGAGGCGCCCTAAGCGCTTCAGCGCGTCACGCGCCGGCTCAAACGTCGGCTGGGCGTCAAGCGCCATGTAGTAATAGTGCACGGCGTGGGATGTACGACCGTCGCTCTCGGCAAGCTCACCGAGCTGATAGTACGGCTCCGGGCGGGTAACATCGCGCTGTATGGCGATTTTGAGGTATACGCGTGCTTCCGTGTAGGCTTTTCGTTCGCGAGCCAGCTCCGCCAGATGCAGCAGCTCGTCGACGGTGCCGCTCGTTCCGATTTTTTGTCGCTCAAGGATCTCTTGGCAGAGAAGACTAATAGTCTTGGGATCGAACGGCTTCTCGAGAAAATCCACCGCTCCGAGTTTCATGGCCTCGACCGCTCTGCTCACGGTCCCGTAAGCGGTCAGCATGACCACCGGCATCTTGGGTCTGAGACCGCGTAGATACCGAAGTAGTTCCAGGCCGTCCATCTGGGGCATCTGGATATCGACGAAGGCGATATCGTAGAGACCTTCTTTAACGCGGCGGATGGCGTCATCGCCGTTACTGGCTGTATCTACCTTATACCCTTCGGCCTCGAGCACCATACCGAGATTATTGCGAATGTTCCGCTCGTCATCGACAACGAGTATGTGCACCTGCGATTGAGTCATCGGACTGCTCCTTTCATGCCGTTGCCGGACGAGATTCACTATCTATACATGGTCGCCACCTGCCCAGCCTGGCCTTAACCGACGGCATTTCGACAGCTGCTGATAGGGCGACACGCTTTCTTGGTTACAATCCTAGTTAATTCGAAGCCGGCAATCTTTGTAGAAGGCGCATGAAACGTGCCATGCCGCGCATGCCAATCTGCTGACGCCGATTGAAAAAGAGCTGCGAAATTGCGGGTAGTTCTGCTGTTGGCCGAGAGGCGCAACTCACTGCTGCCTTGCAACTTGCAAATGCCGGCCACTGGTCTCTTGCAAATTGCAACCAGCTTGCCGTTCCCTTCACTGGAAAGCTAAATGATTTCGCGACCGAATGGCTGGCATCAAGGTTGCGCTAGTGTTTGGCACAGGACTCTACTTTTTTAGGAGCGATCAAATGGCTGACGTCATATTCATCATCATCACGGTCGTGTTTTTTGTCATCTCATGGCTCTACGTTCGCGGGTGCGATCGTCTGTAAGGAGGAACTATGGGACTGGAATATATTATCGGATTTATCGTGTCCTTGGTCGTGTTGATGTATTTGCTCTACGCGTTGCTGTGGCCGGAGAAGTTCTAACGTGAGCAAGAAATCGCAGCGGTACGACAGAAAGTAAAAATTAGTGCGTTAGCGAGAAGGCGGGAGATGTCATGACGGTAAATGGATGGATTCAAATCTTACTCTATATGTCGATAATTTTCGCCATAACCAAGCCGCTCGGCAGCTACATGTATCGTGTATTCGAGGGGGACCGACAACCTTTGCCGCGCTTGTTCGGCGCGATCGAGCGGTTGCTCTACAAGCTTTGCGGCGTTGATCCGAAGCAGCAGCAAGACTGGAAGCAATATACCCTAGCGATGCTCGTGTTCAGCGCGATCACTTTGCTGATGACCTACGGCATCGAACGCCTGCAACATATCTTGCCGTTGAATCCGCAGAATTTTGGACCGGTGCCCGCGGACCTCGCGTTTAACACCGCGGCGAGCTTTACGACAAATACTAACTGGCAGGCCTATACCGGCGAATCGACGATGAGCTATCTGACACAGATGGCGGGTCTCGCTTGGCATAATTTCATGTCGGCCGCTGTCGGCATTGGCATCGCGCTCGCGTTAGCACGCGGCATCACCTACCGCTTGCAGGTTGGTGCAGCCAAGACGCTGGGCAACTTTTGGGTCGATCTTGTGCGCGCCACGGTGTACGTCTTGATTCCTCTCTCTATCCCGATCGCATTGCTGCTGGTGTCTCAGGGAGTCATTCAAAACTTTTCGTCATATGTCGAAATAACGACGCTGGAGGGCGTCAAGCAAACCCTGGCGATGGGGCCGGTAGCATCGCAGGAAATCATCAAGGAATTGGGCACCAACGGCGGCGGATTTTTCAACGCCAACAGCGCCCATCCATTCGAGAGCGCCAATCCGCTGACGAACTTCATCGAGATGCTGCTGATTTTTTCGATCCCAGCGGCATTAACCTACACCTACGGTCGCATGGCGCGGGATCAAAAGCAGGGGTGGGTGCTGTTTGGCGCGATGGCGTTGATTTTTATCATTGGTGTATCGGTCGCCTACCGCAGCGAAGCGCAAGGTAATCCGCTCATGCGCGGTATGGCGGTGGATCAAGGCGCAGGCAACTGGGAAGGGAAAGAAGCGCGTTTCGGTATCGCCAACTCCGCGCTGTTTGCCACTGTCACCACGGCAACGTCCTGTGGCGCGGTCAATTCGATGCACGATAGTTTTACCGCGCTCGGCGGGCTTGTGCCGCTCGCCAACATTCAACTCGGCGAGCTGGTCTTCGGCGGCGTCGGTGCGGGGCTCTACGCCATGCTGATTTACGTCATCTTGTCGGTTTTCATCGCCGGGTTGATGGTCGGACGCACGCCGGAATATCTCGGCAAGAAGATCGAATCGCGGGAGATCAAACTCTCGATGCTCTACGTGCTGATCTTTCCGTTGTTGATCCTCTATTACGCCGGCTGGTCGCTGGTCGCGCCGTACGGCGTTTCCTCTTTGAACAACGCCGGACCGCACGGGCTTAGCGAAATCTTATACGCTTATAGCAGTGCCGCGGGCAACAATGGTTCCGCCTTCGCCGGCCTGAACGCGAACACGCCCTGGTTTAACGTGAGCCTCGGCCTGACTATGCTTGCGGGCCGTTTCTTGATGATTGTGCCCGCTATGGCGGTGGCTGGCTCGCTCGTCGGTAAGAAAGCTGTGCCGGAAAGCTTAGGCACCTTCCCGACCAACGGATCGCTTTTTGTCGTGCTGCTCGTCGGCGTCATCATCATCGTCGGGGCGTTGACTTTCTTCCCCGCGCTGGCGCTCGGTCCGATCGTTGAACACTTTTTGGCTCAAGCAGGAAAGGTTTACTAACATGGCAGACACACGCTTAAAAGAACGTTCTTTGTTCGATCCTGAAATCATGCGGCCGGCGATTTGGGATAGTTTCCGCAAGCTCACGCCGCGCCACGTGATCAAGAACCCGGTCATGTTCGTTGTCGAGATCGGCAGCATGCTGACAAGCTTGATCTTGCTGCGCGATCTTTTCGCTCCCACACCCGGATCTCAGCCGCTATGGTTTACCTTCAACGTCAGTTTCTGGTTGTGGTTCACCGTTGTCTTCGCCGACTTTGCCGAAGCGGTGGCCGAAGGACGCGGCAAGGCCCAGGCGGCGTTCTTGCGCCGGATGCGTCAGGAGACCAACGCGCGGCGGCTCGTGAACGGAAAGAGAGAAGAAACGATTCCCGCGTCGGCGCTGCGCAAAGGGGACACCGTCGTGGTCGAAGCCGGCGAAATTATCCCGGGTGACGGCGACGTGATCCAAGGTATCGCATCGGTCGATGAATCGGCGATTACCGGCGAATCCGCGCCGGTCATTCGCGAAAGCGGCGGCGACCGCTCCGCAGTGACCGGCGGCACAAAAGTGTTGTCCGACCGCATCGTCGTGCGCATCACGGCGAGCCCCGGCGAGTCTTTTCTCGATCGCATGATCGCTTTGGTCGAAGGCGCTGAGCGGCAAAAAACACCGAATGAAATCGCGCTGAATATTCTGCTCGCCGGTCTTACGCTCGTGTTTCTGTTCGCCTGTGTGACCCTC
>DASXSW010000053.1:0-4074 GCA_036505755.1 Binatia bacterium
CAGTTCCCGGCGTTTCATCAATCATGAACCGCGCTTTGTTATATCCGAACGGACGGCGACGCCAACGCGGAGCGGCGCCAGACTTCCATAGCCATCACACCAAAAAGAATCGGCAACGGAATCGCCCACCAGGCGAGCATCCATGCGCTCAGAAGCACATTCGGCACTAATGGCAGAAACCATACGATCAGAAGAGCTAAGAGCACGCGGTGCCGCACCGGATATGGATTTTTTTCTTTCAAGACTTGGTTCAGCATAATGGTTAGAGGGATGGCAAGCAGAGTGCCGTCATAGGAGTATAAATGAAAGCTTACGAGCGCCGTCATTACCACAGCAAGCGCGAAGCGCAGATTGAACAACTCATTCTGTTCTTCCGCATTTCGCGGCCACACCTGCAAAGTTATAACATACGTTAGTATGGAAAGACCCAATGTCAGCACGTTCGTTGCTTCAGTTATCCCGCCGAGGCGCAATATCATGTACACCAGTCCACGTAAGTTCGTCATGAGTTCCGGCCAGACGACGTGACCGCGCTGAATCATCGGCAACCACAACGAAAGTAATTTGATCAGGCCGTCCCATCCCACCATCGCCAGTGAGATCGCGCCAAGCAACAGCCCCGTGGACAAGAAACCAAATATTGACGACCAACGGCGGTGCAGTAAGAAAATCCCGACCAACGGTAGAACGAATTGCGGTTTGTACAGACCCAAGGCCAACAGGCCACCGGCTATGGCGTAGCGTTTGCGCTTGAGGCTCACAAGAGTTTCGACCAACAGAAAAGTCGTGATTACCGAATCTTGACCCATTTTGAGAGCTGTTATGGTCGGGAAATAAGCGAACAGCATCAGGGCAAACAGAGACCGGTGCCTGTCCTCGACAAAAGGAAATAGGCGGAGCAAGACTACCGCAAGCAATAAGATATTGACCGCCGCCCAGAGCGCGTGCGCGACGGGAAACGAAAATTTGGCCGGTATCAAAAGCGCCAACAGCTCGTAGGGGGGATGATTGAACGGCAAAGCCCGGTCCCTCCTATAGGCGACGCCAAATTCTTTTTGGTATTCCCTTTGAACCTCTAGATCATATAATTGCGCGCCGTTTCCATCATTGATGATCTTGGCGCCGCTGTAGTACAGCACGAAATCGAAATAACCGTCCCGGATATCTTCCAGTTGAGTCCAGACGACTGCGCACTGGGCGAACAGAGAAAATATCAGTAGGGGAACAAAGGTTAATTTGAACGCCCGATGCCGCTCAGGCGCGCTAGACGGGCCATTCATTGGCGGTGGATGTTCTCAAGGTGTTGTGTGACAGAAAACCGCTCGATTCCTAACCAAACAGTGCCATCTTTTCTAACGCGACCAGCAATTCATCATATCCATGAATGAGAACCGTAAATTGCTAGGTCTGCCAAAGTTACCTTGACACCGAGTCAGGCGGCCGAAGGCATCGGGACGCGGGATAACAACCAGTACAATCTTAATCGTGCCATTTCTTCACTCCCACGCTGCACCATTCCAAAATCCCGTTAAACAATTTCGGATTCGTCCAAAAGAACAACGGATGCTTACGCTCTGGCTGGCGCACCGGGAGTTCTGCGCAGGATTACCTCCACGACAAAAACAAAAGCGGGCGGCCAGAAAATTTCGCCGGGACATCTTTCGGGGGAATTTTGGCTAAAAATCCGTTTGGCGCCATAGAACGCGAATAACGATCGGGATTTTTTAGCCCAATGGCGCGAGCTCCTTTAGCTTAGGCAGAAGCTCGTCGTAGCTCTGGATGAGCGCCTTCGGCTGCGCTGCTTTGAGGGTTTCTTCGTCGTTGTACGAATGCTCCGTCGAGAGCGCGAAGGAAATCACTTCCAAATAGGTGTCGCCAACTTTGCAGCCATCGGCGTTGTTGGCCGCCTTGATGTACGTGGCCGTGCCGCTCAGTAGAATGATGCGCATATGCTTTGGTCTGTGCTTGCGATAAAGATAATAGAGTCCCTGTTCCTTGGCGTAGTAGGTTTCATCGCGGTCGACGATTTCTTCGAAATATCCGCCCATGCCGGCTTTCTCCATCGCCTCGTGCTTGTAGCGCCGGCCGCCGGTAGTCATCAGAATATTTTTGAGACCCGCCGCTTTGGTTTCTTGAAGCGACTTTTCGATCCCCGCGATGAATTCCGGCGGATTGACGTCGTAACCGTGTTTCCGGGCGATTTCGAGAGCGTGCCTGCGGATTTCGGCGCGCTTCGCCTCGTTGAAAACCAAGGTCCGATCTCTCTCGTGCTCTTTAGCGAAAATCAGGGGAATGAGAAAAAGATCGAATGGACCGTCGGCGATTTTTCTAAGCTGTTCGAATTTCAGAGTAGGCAAATTATAACGAGGCAAGATCTCGTTGGCGATCACATGAACCCGTTGAATATCGGTCTCCACCGTATCGGACATCGTGCGGACCAAGAATGTTTCGACTGCCATAGTCCAAACCCTCCGGCGAGAAAGATCTTATTTGACGTCAGCGCATCGCGCAAGCGGAATTTCACTCACTGGCACGCTCGAATGGTAGGCGATATTTGCGATCGGAGTTACACTTCTTACAGCTCGGCACGAGATTTCCTTTGGTCGATTTGCCGCCTCGGCTGACGGGAACCAAATGATCCATTGTCAGCTCCCTGGACGGAAACTTCCCGCCGCAATGATAACAGATGCCCGCCGCGCGCTTGCGTTTCCACCATTGACTCCCACGCAGCTCGCGCGCCTTTTGCCGCTCGCGGCGAATTTGTTGCTCCGAAACGTCGACTAAGAAGGGCAAAGATTCCATCTTAAATCACCTGGCGGCCACGCCAGCGAGAAAGCTGGTGTCGATCACCCGACGCGGATCGAGCTCCTTTTCCTTATCGGTCCTAAGGCTTCTGATGATCGTCTGCACGCCGCCGGTTGTCGGCACGGGTTCCTCGCGAATCCGTTTGCGCAGATTCTCATAAACGATCCTGAGCTCGGCCTCGCTCTGCTTCGAGAATTTGCGCAAGTAGGGGATCGCCACCTCGGGATGACTGCGATAGAACTTGATGCCGTCCACATAGGCTCTCATGAACCGATCCACAAACGGGCGGTTTTCTGCGATCAGCGATCCCTTGGTTACAAGGGTATAATGGGCGTACTCCACGTCAAGATCTGTAAGATCCGCCATGACGTTCAAGCCCATCCGTTGCACCTCGACGATTTGTGGCGGCGACAGCAAACTGGCCTGCACATGCCGTCCTTGAAGCGCGGCCAACCGCGCCATCGTCAACCCGACTTGGAGCAAGCGAACATCTTTGTCCGGGTCGAGCCCCCAGCGCCGCAGCGCTTCCCGGGTCGCAAACTCGTCGCCGGAGCCCAAGCGACTGATGGCCAACGTTTTGCCTTTAAGATCCTGAGGTTTTTGCAAGTCCGGCAACGTGACCATGACATAATTGAAGCGGTTTATGAAAACGGCAACGATCTTTAGATCGATGCCGCTGGCGACGGCGGCTACCACCGGCACAGCCCCCACGTGAGCAAAGCTTACTTCGCCGGCGATCAAAGACTGTACGACCGTCGCTGAACTCCCGACCTGGATATTCTCGACGTCGAACCCGTGTTTCCGGTAAATACCGCCGTTAATGGCGACTTGAATATGGTCAGAAGTGCCGCCGATGTTGGCGACGCGGATCTTAATCAGTGGCTGGGAATAAACAAGTTCAAATGGAAGCAAGAAAATTAAAACGATCAGCGCCGCCACTTTCATCCAGTTCTTTTCTGTCATTTCGAGCCCTTCGACAAAGCTCAGGATAAACTCCGCGAGAAATCCGCGAAGCGTTCTGAGGCGAAGCCGAAGAATCTTGAGTGCTAGATCCCTCGCATTCGCTCGGGATGACAAACGCCCGTCTGCAAGATTGCGACACAGTCTCTCAAGGCGGGGTGACACTTTCGGAGTTGCAGTGCACATATCGTACATTCAGTTTGTCCTAAAGAAACCGAATCAATCTACGCAAACTCGATCATCCCCAACTTAGTAAAGCGGAACTGCTTGTGCGCCGACGCCGGCAAGATCGTCATCTGATGGATCGCA
>DASXSW010000054.1:0-13845 GCA_036505755.1 Binatia bacterium
GATCGCCGGAGTGCCGGCATCGGAAAGCAGCGCGATGCTCTCGCCGCGGATGAGCCGCTCAACGAGCGGCTGCGCTTTAGTCCGTTCGTTGTGCTCGTGATAGCTGGTGAGCGGCGTGTGAATATCGTAGCGGCTGAGCAGAATCTGTGTGTGCCGCGTGTCCTCGGCGGCGATTAGATTGACTTCCTTGAGAACCCGAATCGCGCGTAGCGTAATGTCTTCGAGGTTGCCGATGGGCGTTGCGACAATATAGAGGACCCCAGCCATGGCATGAATCTGTTTCGCGGACCGAGGATGGAAGATGGAGGATCGCGCTAGCCTCGATCTCTGCCTTCCATTCTCTATCCTCGATCCTCACTTCCCCCAATCTCTCGAATAGCGAAAGTCACGGTCGATGGTTCTTTGCGAGACCTTGGCGATCACCGGCAGGCGCCGCTTGAATTGCGACATCATGATGCGCATGGCGACGTCTTCGACAAATCGTTCGGCAAAACCAGCAGCGCCGAGCTCCGGCTTGGTATAGCGTTGATCAACCATCAGGTAGAGCAGTTTGTCTACATCGAGGTACGTGAATCCTAGTTCTCCTTCATCAGTTTGTCCTAGCCAAAGATCTGCCGATGGCACTTTGCTCACGATCACATCGGGTACGCCGATCGCTTCGGCCAAGGCCCAGACCTGGGTTTTATAGAGATCGCCGAGGGGATTGATCGCGGAAGCCATGTCGCCGTAGAGCGTCCCATAACCGAGCAGCAATTCTGTCTTATTGCTCGTCCCCAGAACCAGACCGTTCCAGCGGGCCGAATGATCGTACAGAATCGTCATGCGCTCACGCGCCATCTTGTTGCCGCGGCGCCGGGAATCGGCGTCCGGGAAGCGCTCAAAATAGGCATCGATTTGCGGCGAAATATCGACCGATAGAGATTCGATGGCGCTTTTCTCTACGACCATTTCCGCGTGCGCCAGGCTATCGGAATGGGAGCTTCGGTAAGGCATCAAAATCGCCAAGACGTTTCGGGGGCCGAGGGCTTCGGCTGCGAGCATCGCGCTCAGCGCGGAATCCACACCGCCGGATAAACCGACGACGACTCGCGTCATCCCGGTCTTCTGGACTTCGTTGCGAATAAAACCCGTCAAGATTTCACGCAGAAGAGCCGTGTTGGTGGGAATTTGATTCATCGGAGCTTTCGGCTCACGGCCGGCGGCCGGCGCTTTCTTGTCCTGGCTTTCACGACTCTTTGAACCTTTACACCCTTGAACTTTTGAACGACTTTCGCTTCCGCCGGCCGCTCGCGAATTCTCATCAATTCATTGATCGTCAGATCGATGTCTTCATCACGCAGCAGCGGCGAAATGGTGCGTTTACGGCGGACCGATTCCAACGCAAGGTCCGTGACAATAAAATCTTCCTCATAGTACCTCGCCTTGGTGAGACGCTGGCCGAACGGATCGACGATCTCCGAGCCGCCCCAAAAGCCAACGCCGTCTTCGAAGCCACAGCGGTTGCCGTAGATCATGAACAGGCTGTAGGTCTCGGCATATGTCGCGTTGATCATCTCCCAATAACGCGCGTTGTCGTCCTGCACCTGCGCGTCAACGATGCCGCGCAACGGGCTCGCTGACGGGCACAGAACCGCCAGCGCGCCATCCAACGCCGCGACATTGATCGTCGATGGATGCCATAGATCTTCGCAGATTAAGAGCGCCACGCGGCCGAATTTTGAATCAAACGCCCGAATGCGGTCGCCGGCAGCGAAATAACGCTGCTCGTCAAACATGCCGTAGGTCGGTAGATAGACTTTGCGGTGCACATGGCGGACGTCACCGTCTTCGAAATAGACCGCAGCGTTGAAAAACCGGTGGTCTGCGCTTTCTTCGACCAGTCCGGCGACGAAGCACAGCTCGCGGCTAAGCTGTTTGAGCTTGGTTATTTCCGCTGACTTCATCGTCAACGCGACACTGGGAACCGTGTCACGGAGATAGTAACCGGTGAGGCTGAGCTCGGGAAAAAGCAGGAGCTGGGCTCGTTCTTTGATGCCTTGACGAATTCTTTCTTCATAAAGGGCAAGGTTGGCCTGGAGATCTCCAAGCTTCGGATTGATCTGAGCAATGGCGATGCGGATCGACACAGATTAGGCTCCGTCCTCGAATGAAGTGAAGGGAATTTTGACGAAAGTAACATAGGGGTCGGCTCACTTGCAATTTAGCTGACGCGCGCTTATTTTTGCTGTTAAAGACGGTTCGTTAAAAAATGGACGAAAAAGTTCTTATCTTTGGAAAAGACCTCTGACCCTATACCTCGGGCGCCCGGGAGGCTTATGCCCGCCGCAAGATTCCGTTCGAGTACGTCAACGTATTGGAAGACGAGCAAGGTCTTGCACGAATGTTGCAACTTGCCAATGGCCGCCGCAATGTTCCCGTCATCGTCGAAGCCGGTAAAGTCACCATCGGCTTCGGTGGCTCCTGAGAGGTCTAGCGCGCCGGCGGTCGCCGGCGAGCGATGACGAACGGATCGCGCTTCCATCCAGTCAAATCGTCAACCAGCCCAAGCAAAGGCCGAAGGTGATCGAGCAGATCTCTCAGCGCATCGCCGACAAGATCCACGCCCTGTTTGGCCCCGGTGTAACGCTGGATTCGCTCGCACCGCTCGCCGGTGATGCATCGAGCCGGCGCTACTATCGCGCTCACCTTAGCGGACCGGGAGCGCCCAAATCCGTCGTCGTGATGGAGCTTCCGGGCGGAACCGGGTTGCCGCTCTCCAGCGAGGAATTGGCAATTTTTAAAGAAGGCCCCAGCGAATTGCCGTTCTTGAACGTACATCGTTTTCTCAGCAACATCGGGGTGAAAGTTCCCAAGCTCTACGGCCAATGGGAACGTGAAGGCATTCTCTTGCTCGAAGACTTGGGCGACACCGCGCTATGGGATCGCGTCCAAGGACTGCCGGAGCCCGAGATCATCGCTTGGTACCAAAAGGCCATCGATGAACTTTTGAACTTGCAGGTTCGCGGTAACAAACGACGAGACGAGTCTTGTATCGCCTTCCAGCAGCGTTTCGACTTCAAGCTTTACAATTGGGAGTTCGAACATTTTATCGAGTACGGCTTGGAGAAGCGTCCCGGCGCGCACGTCGAGGCCACAGCCATCGATGAGTTGAGAAAAATCTTCGCGAAAATCGCCGAAATATTGGACCGCCAAACCGGCTGCTTGAACCATCGCGATTATCATAGCTGGAATTTGATGATTCATGAGGAAGCGGTGCGCGTCATCGATTTCCAAGATGCCCTGCTGGCGCCGCCGCAATACGATCTTGCGTCGCTGCTCAATGATCGCGTCACCGACAGCATCATTAAGCCGCCTCTGGAAGTCCACCTGGTCCGTTATTACATCGACCAGAAGTCCGATCTCGAAGGTCTTACAATCCACGCCGATGAATTTTTCGAAATCTATCGCCTATCGGCGATTCAAAGAGACCTAAAGGTCGTCGGTCGCTTTTATTATCTCGACCAAATGAAGGGAAAGCCGGGCTACATGAAATTCGTTCCGCCGACCGTGCAACGCCTGAAACGCAACCTCGCGCAGGTCGCGCAAGCGAGAGATGTTCTACCGCTGCTCGAGGAACATTTTGAGGCAATGACATGAAGGCGATGGTGCTCGCCGCCGGCCAGGGAACCCGCTTGCGCCCGCTCACCGACAACCTACCCAAAGCCCTCGTACCCGTTGCCGGCCGGCCGATGATCGAGTATCCGCTGCTGTTGCTGCGTCACTACGGGATTCGCGAGATCATCATCAATTTGCATCAATTCGGCGAGCAAATCGAAAAGTATCTGGGTGACGGCAGCAAGCTTGGAGTAGAGATTACTTACTCCGACGAACCGGAATTGTTGGATACCGGCGGCGGGCTTCGCAAAGCCAAACCGTTTCTGCGCGACGGCACTTTCATCGTTATCAATACTGACGCGCTGATCGATTTGAATCTTGCTGAAGCCATCGCTTTTCATAAAAAATGGAGCGCCGCGGCAACTCTGGTCCTTCGTCCCGACGAAAATGCCGATCAATACGGCTCGATGGACGTGGACGACAGCGGAAAAATCTGTCGCTTTCTGGAAAGCAAAGCGCCGATTGGCCCGTCTGGGCCGATTCGCAAGCTGATGTTTACCGGCGTACAGATTTTGGAGCCCAAGGTTTTCGATTACATGAATGCCAGCGGAGCGCGGCAAAAATTCAGCACGACCAAGGAGACTTATCCCAAAATGCTGCTGGCAGGCGAAGCGCTCTATGGATTTTGCTTCGAAGGTTTTTGGCAGGACCTTGGCACCAGCGAGCGGATCAGAAACGCGGAGGACAACCTGGGTCTCGGACGAGTCGGGCTACACTACGTATAGTAAGACCAGAAATACCGCTTAAGGTTCAAAGTCAAACCACCCGGGAGTTAAGTTGAACATTGAGCCTTGCACCCTGAACTGAGCAGCAAGGCTGCTCTCCAGTAATTCTCTGTTTGTGCTTATCCGATTTCGCGTCAAGTTTGCCACACTTCCAGGCCTATGTTAGCTTCGGGCCTCATCGCAACTCTATGGCCGCATTAGCAATCTATTTACCGACAGTCATTTTCATTTCTCTGGTCGGTGGGTTTTTGCCGCTGCTGCGCAAACTCTCGCAGCGCGCGTTAGCCCTTTTGCTGAGCTTCAGCGCGGGTGTGTTGTTAGGCGCGGTTTTTTTTCACATGCTACCGGAAATCGGCCGGGTGCTCACCGGCACTATTGGTTGGCCGATCTTGGCCGGCTTTCTGCTGATTTTTGTCATGGAGCGCTTCGTTTTCGTTCACGCCTGCGAAGAGCTCGATTGCGACTTTCATCAAATGGGGATCCCGGCCTTTCTCGGCATATCGCTTCACAGTCTGCTCGATGGCATTGCTCTCGGCGCAGGCTTGCTCCTGCCGGAACTCGGCGCCGTCGTCTTGCTCGCTGTGATTATTCACAAAATGCCCGACAGCATTTCGATCTCTTCGATTTTGCTTGCCGCCGGTTGGCCCCGGCGTCAGGTCGGTCTGCTGAGCTTACTTTTCTCACTGACCACACCCGTCGGCGCGCTTGTCTCTTATCTTTTTTTTCGCGCCCTTTCTGCGGAAAATATCGCGGTTGCCATTGGCATATCGGCCGGAACGTTCCTGGCCATCGCCACCGCCGACATTCTGCCGCAAGTTCACCGCATCGAACAGCGCAACCCGATGACGCTGGTATTTTTGGCTGTCGGCCTCCTTGTCAGCTGGATGGGAACTCTGCTCACGGACTGAATTACCGGACGTGATAGCTTCTATTATTCTTCAGCTGTGCGACGCATGACAATCGATTAACCCGCCCGACTAAAGGCGTCCCACCGGTTTACGTTTGGGATCCACTGATCGATCTGGGTGAAGGACAGTCGTGGCAGAGAAAAGATCCGCAAGAGCCCGAAATCCACGCCTGGGAAGTCCAGCCAGGAAAATAGAGGGCAAATTCCTGCCGACGAAGACCCCATGGAGACTGGTCGTACTCATTACCTTAAGCGCCATAATGTGTCTTTCGGTCCTGGCGAATTTGCACTCCTTCTGGACGCCGCTGCCGTGGCTTTTCGGAATAGCCATCTGGGCATATTACTTTTGGTCAGACAGGGTCGAAGCGTTTCCTTTGACCTCGACGTCATTTTCTTTCCCGCGCTTATTACTTGTCCTGGGACCGGCTAGCATCATACGGCTGTTTAGAATCACTGAGCTTCCGCTCGGTCCCTACCCAGACGAAATATTTACTCTCAACAATAGTCTCGGGCTCCTCCATCGACCTTTCGACCTCTTCGGCCACACACCGCTAATTATGGAAGGCTGGGTGGAAACCGCCAATCTCTACCTGTATTTCAATCTGCTGATCGAAAAACTGTTCGGCGTTAGCTATTGGAGCATGAAGCTCTTTTCAGTGATACCCGGAGTGATCGCTTGTGGCGCCGTCCTTCTAATCGGCCAGCTTCTCTTCAGCCGGCGCATCGCTCTTCTAACGACACTTCTTTTCACGTTCGCTCACTGGCCGGTTCGGCTCAGCCGATACGGCTGGGATGCCTCGTTCATGATCATGGCGTTTTCGCTGGCGATCTGGCTGCTGCTGCTGGCGATGCAGCGTGGCCGACCGCTCTACGCTTACGTCTCCGGCTTAACCGCCGGCCTATGTCTCTATAGCTATTTGGCGTCCCGTGTCTGCCTGCTATCCTTGTTGTTTTTTTTGGCTGTGGAGTGCGGGATGACCCGCGGCCGCTCGATCTTTAAGCATGGGATTGCCTTCGCAACCGGAGCAGCAATGGCTGCCTATCCGCTTCTCTGCTATTACCTCTTTGAGCCGCGCGCTTTCTGGGTAAGAACCGCGGAGCTAAATGTTTTCAACAGTCAAAGCCCCCTGCTAGCGATCCTGGACAACATTTGGCGACATGCTCTCATGTTTTTTGTTATCGGCGGCGCCTACGCTCGAGACAACTTTCCCGGGCTGCCGATGATGGACCCTCTGACGGGGCTACTTTTCATGGTTGGGTTGGTGATTCTATTTAGAGCCGTCAATACGCCTTCGGCCAGATTGATCGCTTGCACACTTGTGCTGAATTTTGCTACAGGCGTATTTTCGGTCAGCCAGGAAGGGGCCCCGTATGTCTACCGAACGGCAGCAGTGATGATTCCTGCGTTTCTGATCGCAGGTATTGGCGCGCAGTTCCTGATCGACAAGGCGGAATCCAAATTTGCCGAACGCGAGTTATCAAAGCACTTTGGGGCTCTAACCTGGCCCGTGTTAATGCTGATCATCGGGTTGAATCTCTACTTCTATTTTGGCCTGGAACCGCAGTACGCCGCCGCCATGCGAATCATGGCTTACGAGCCGCGCCTTATCGGTTTGGAAATAGCTCAGGATCAACTGCCGGTTATCTTGGTTGGCCGGGAGATACTCGATCCTAGCAATGTTGATCCAAGACCCGGAGAGAAATACGCCAACGCGAATCCAGCGCTGATTTTGCCTCCGGCGGCGAGAAAACTGGCAGTGATTAATTTTTCCGGCCGCTACGACCCGAGTCAAACTATGTTGAGCAATTTCACCAACCCGAAAGATATTTATTTTGTCGAGCGCGCCATGGTGGAAACAAACAACTTGACGCGGCGCGGGTCGGCAAAGATTATTTTTAGAAGCTCGGACCGACAGCTTGCGGATTTAATTCAAAGAAACTACCCCGCCGCTGCTATCAAACAGATCCGCAATATTTATCAGGAACCGCTTCTCTCTGTGGCGACTTTACATCGTGAAAACACGCCTGAATCACCTCCGGTAGCTGATGCATCGACCGTCAAATAATCAAAGACAAGCCCTGCTTTCCAGCAATGCGGTGCTATGAGCTTGCAGGCAAAGAAACGGGTCTAATATGGCAGCCAGGAAAAAACCTCAGACCCCGCGCCGCCGCGATCGATCAAAACTCGCTTCCGCTCCCGATCGGTCGCCAGCCGGCCCATTGCCCGTCTCTTTCAACTATCGCGCATTCATGCTCGTGCTGGCGGCGGGGGTCATCGTGCGCATTATCGTGTTCGCGTACATGGGTTTTTTCAATAACGATAATCATCTGCTGGTGATCGACTATGTCGCCCGCTACTGGATTCCCGCGCACTCCGACCAATTCAATCAAGCGTACCATCCACCGCTATATTACTTTCTCGCCGCGCCATTGCTGCGCCTGGGGGGCGTTACGGCGGTTCATGGACTATCGCTCATCTTTTCGATTGCCACATTTCTGCTGATCGCCCATGTGCTTCGCCAGCTGCCTTGGATACATGAAAAGATTCGGCCCTGGTGCCTCGCGCTGGCCGCGTTTCAACCTCAATTTGTCTTGTTTAGCTTGTTTGTTTCCAACGACACGCTGGCGACTTTTTTGGCAACCTTGATCTTCTATCAAAGCTGGCGCGTCCAGCTGTCCCCTTCGTTGACCAATTGTTTTTCGCTTGGGATTTGCTTGGGACTGGGACTGTTAACCAAGGCCGTTTTCATGGTGTTCGTAATACCTTTAACCTTATTCATCTGGTTGATTGGCCATCGACGAACGCTGCCCCGCTCGCAGCTTTTCGCACAGCTTGCTTCCTTTCTCCTGACCGTTAGCTTCATCGGCTCCTACAAATACGTGGAAAATTTTATTCTCTTCGGCAATCCGATGGTCAGCAATCTCGATTTTTGGAATTGGACGAGCGAACAACAACCGACGTGGCTCGGAATCTCCTCATTGCTCGATTTCAATCTGCTAAAGTTGGTGCGCGACCCGGTCATCTCCGCTTCCACCGTCCATTCCTACCCGCTGATGCTCTACGGCTCTTTCTGGTATGCTTTGATCCCCGAGTCGACCTTCCGCAGTAATCTTGTATCGCCCTTTGATCGCCTCGGATCGATGATTTATCTCGCCGCGCTCTGCCCTACCCTGTTGATGCTGGTCGGAGCGAATCGAATCGCAATGGTGGCTCTCGGAATCCGTGCTTGGGCAAAAACCGCACAAAGCGCGCAGGCACGTAATCGGCTCGATTATGAAGGGATTCTTTTGTTGATTTTCTTGCTCAACTTTTTGTTGATCGTCGCGGTCGGCTGGACCTCTGACGTATGGAGCGTCTTTCAAGGCCGCCTGCTCTTTCCGTCCTTCTTCCCCCTCTTGCTGGCGTTTAACGCCGGCATGGAAGGGGCCGATGACTCCCGCCTGCTATCGTTTCTCATACGCTGCTTGATGGCAGCGCTGATCGCGCTCTTTCTCGCTTATATAATCGTCGAAGTCTGGCTCGCGATCTATCATCCGGTGAATCCGTTTCGCATGGACCATGTGCCTTTCAAAGTTGATATGCATGCTCGCTGATAGATAGTCGTTTAAGACCTCAATCTCATTCATCCGGATGGCACGGAAAAGTCTACGGCGCAGAACGAAACCCCAAAGCTCAGTAGCGCATTCGCGACCTCAAGGTCAGGTGCGAACTGGTCGACGGGTCGGCAAGCCTGCGCTCGTCTTAGTATCGAGCGTCTTTGTGCTTCATTCCTTGAGCTTGGCCTCGCTGTTTTCGCCGGTCGTTGGCTTGTTTGACAGCCAGCCAATTGTTGACCAGGATTGGGGCCTGCACTTTCATCATTTAAAATCCCTCGAAGCGTTCTGGCGCCAGGATCATTCTTTGTGGGGGTACAACCCTTTTTTCATGGCCGGTTATCCGTCGAACACGATTCAAGATCTAAGCATCAAATTCTTTGAATTTTTGTCCCTCGCTCTGTCAGCCGTCCTCCTGTCACCGGTCCAATGGTTCAAAGTCTGCGCGTTTCTGGCCATGGCGAGCATACCTTGGATCATGTACTATGCGGCGCGAAATTTTTTCTTCGACGACGATTCGCGCGACTTCACGTCAGCAACGGCGGCTTTATTAGGAACGATCTACTGGTGGAACTCATTGCCCAGAGAGATGTTTTTCTACGGCATGATCGGTTTTCCCGCAGCATCCTATCTAAGCATTTTGGGAGTCTCACTTTTCTACCGGGTTGCTAAACAGGCTCCGTCATTTGGACCCGTGCATATTGGCTTGCTCATGTTCGCAGTATCCATTCTACCGCTCCACGTTCAAAGTCTGGTCATGTTACTGCCGCCGGTCATGGCACTGCTCATCATCGAGCCGCGTTTATTAACTGTCCGTCTGCTTGCGAATGTCATCCTAGCAGCGCTACTTTCGTTGCTTTGCAACTCTCCTTGGCTCATTCCCGCAATCGCCCACCGTGGGGACGACATATCCGAGCAAATCGTCGGTCAGCTACCGCTGTTCGCCAGCTCTGATCCGTTGACCTTCCTCAAGGATTACCTCGGATCGAAGGGATATTGGACTTTTCGTTCGTCTTATCTGGAGAAAGGATTTCGCGTCGTGCTTTTGATTCTCGGCGCGCTCGGAACCTGGAAATTGACTCGGAGTGACAAACGCCATCTCGGCATCACTCTCGCAAGCGCTTTGGCAATTCTATTCGTCATCACCTATTTCGGCGCCTTGATACCGTTTATAGGCTCGTGGCAGCCGTTGCGCTTCAAAGTCCCGTACGATCTCTTCCTCGTGATCGGCGCCTCTTACAGTGTCGGCCAATGGTTCAATAATCGCGTACCGGCGCTCTCGCGGATTGTTCCGGTGCTGCTGAGCGGAGCTCTACTCGCGTTCGTGATCAATCTTTTTCAAACTGAATCGACCGGCAAGTTGCAACTGCGTTCTCGGATCAAT
Organism: Binatia bacterium; assembly: GCA_036505755.1. Classification (GTDB taxonomy): domain Bacteria; phylum Desulfobacterota; class Binatia; order UBA9968; family UBA9968; genus DP-20. The sequence goes on from DASXSW010000054.1 coordinate 10,265, forward strand.
TCGGGGCTGAACCGAATCGCTCAGTGGATCGAGCGCGATGCGTCACTCGCCGGAAGAGTGTTGTTTGAAGAGTCCGGCGACGAAACCGGTTTCGTCTATGACGGAGTCTATCTTTCGTCGTTGCTGCCGTATCTGACCGGCCGTCAGCTGATCGGTGGACCGATTAATCTTTACAACGATCGTCACCATTTTGCCGAGTTTCACTCGGGTAGATTGTTCAAAAAGGACGTTCAAACTCTCTCCGACGAGGAGCTGCGAAATTACTTGCGCCTTTACAACATCGGCGCGATCGTGGCATTTCACCCGGCATCGATCCAACGTTTGCGGTCGATATCGGGCTTAGTGACGATCGAACAGCGGATCGGGCCGATACATCTGATGAAGGTAAACCAGCCATTGACGTGGTTTTTCGCAGGCGAAGGCAAGGTGAAGGCGGACTTCAATCGATTGGAGCTTTTCGACCTCAAGGGCAACGAGGCAATATTAAAATTTCATTGGGTCGAGGGTCTAACGGCCACACCGTCAACAAGAATAGAACCGGTGACAATAGCGGACGATCCGATTCCGTTCATCAAGCTAGTCAATCCGCCGTCCGACGTGACTCTGCGAGTCGCATCGTCATTATTCGAATCGCTCCAGTAAAAAAGAATTTGGTCATCTTCCGCCGGCGCCCGCCTGGCTCTGCTTCATCAGCCGAAGAGCTTCTTGATAATGCTGCATCGCTTCGTCTTTCTTGCCTTGTAACACCAGCAACTGCGCAAGACTCTGGTGCGCAGGAACGAAGTCGGGTTGAATGCGTAGTGCTTGATAAAAAGATTCCGCAGCATCGGCGAAACGATTCTGCGCAGCGTAGACACTCCCTAGATAGTAACTCCCCTCGGGAGCATCCGGCTTTAACTGCGCAGCTTGTTGAAGAGGTCTAATCGCTTCGTCGAGCCGACCCTGCTTCGCCAAAGCGACGCCGAGATTTAGGTGCGCTCGGCTGATCGATGGATTGAGCTCAATGGCCTTACGGAAATACCGAATGCCGGTCTCGATGTCGCCGCGTTCGGCAATGAGCTGTCCAAAATTACTGTGTACGTCGGCGTAATTGGGATAGAGCCCGATTGCCACTTCAAAATATTTCTTAGCCAAATCGAATTGGCCTTGCCCGGCGTAAAGATTTCCCAGGTTGTAGTACGCTACACCGAGATCGGGCTTCAGCTCTATCGCCTTGAGAGCCGCATTTATTGCCTCATTGACTCTGCCTTGCTTGTAATAAGCATTGGAAAGGTTGTTGTACCCCGCCGCGCCCGGCCCGCTGATGCCGTAGATTGGCCAATCAACTATCAGCGCAGTCATCAGCAAGACGGCAAAGACACCAAGCAATGATCGCCACGCTCGGTTGCGGTAGAGAGTCGGCAATTCCGCCAGCGCCGCGCCGGCAAAGAGCACGAGCAGCGGCACCAGCGGGAATCGATAGCGCGCGAATACGTAAAACACCGCCACGCTCAGGGCAAAGGAAATGATCATGGCGTAAAGCAACCATAAACGACGCCACTCGTTACGGGTGAGCCACGCGCCCGCGGTTGCTAGAGGAGCCAACACGCCAAAATGATTGATCCAGCCCAGAAACGTAAGCAACCACGACCATTGGCGGTAGATATAAAAATCGTCAGAGTCTTCGACCTCGCGCGCGTTCCACACCATCAGCCATTTTTTTGCTAGAAGTTGAAACCACTTCGTCGGCTCAGTGCGAATGTAGTCCCACGATTTTTTCAACCAGTAATCGGAAACTTCGCCTGAGCTCAGACGCCGTCCGAACGCCCGCTCCGCTAAACGAGCGGCGTCATTGCCTTCCAGCTGGGGCTCGCCGATTATTTTGTGCACGGACCCGTAGGTTCCGTCGGCTACGGGATTATTTCCGATAAAAAAATTCGCGCCGAATTGCGATGTGGTTAACTTGAATTCGCCGCCTACTGCAAGATTTCTAATGCCGACTGGAACGAGCACCAAGAGCAGCCCACCGAAAAAAAGCGCCGCCCAACGCGCCCGTGCCTGGATGCTTTGATCAGAGAAATTAATGGCTAGCCAAACCGGCACGACAGCAGCTAAGATAAGTGCGTTCTCACGGGACAGTCCGAGTAAGCCCAAGGTAGCGCCCGCAGCGAGCCACTGAGTCCAATGCCGGCGCTCCATCGCGCCAATTAGCAGACACAATAACAGGCTCAGCAAAAACAGATCGAGAATACTCTTTTCGATCAGCGCGTCGAAAAAGATCGCTGGTGCGTAACATGCGAGGATTAGGCCGGCGGCGATTCCAGCTGCCCGCGAAAATATTTTTCGCCCGACAAGGTAAATCAGCGCGCAGGATAGCGAGCCTAGAATGATCTGCACGAAACGAATGAGCCAAAGGTTATGCCCGAAAAAAATCTGCAAGACGCCGAGAAAGTAGGGATAGAGCGGCGCCTGATAAAATACTCCCTTTCCCAACCAATCGCCCGCGGCAATCCGCTGTGCCCATTCGTCGTAGGTCCGGCCGTCGCCCGCAAGATGATCAAAGAGCGGAATGGATTGGATTTGGACGAGGTAGAAAAGGCGCAAGACGAACGCGATTACCAATATTGCGGCGATCCAAAACAAATCGGACTCACGGGTCGTGTCGTGCTTCGACGCAATCGCCGACCTTGACTGTTTTCCCGCCGCCGTCGTTTTTTCGAACTGTCGCGCGCTTTTTTTCATTCTTGCCGATCCCTACCCGCCCAATTTAGCGCCGCGCTTAGACTCTCGATCTTCGGTTTACGCGTGTCGACGCTTTTCGACAATGCATGAATCCGATAACATGCGTTAAACGACAAAACCGGACGATGAATTATCTGGAGCTTTCCGTGGTTGATTGCTGCGTCGGCTGCGGTGATTTCAAAATTCGCAGCGCGGCTTCAAATTGTTCCGCTGCCTGCTCTTTTTTGCCTTGCAAAGCCAGCGCTCGGGCAAGATTCTCATGAATCTCTGCGACACCGGGTTCCCGCCCTAAAGCGCGCTGAAACTGTTCAACGGCTTCATCCACACGTCCCTGTCGAACAAACACTCGGCCCAAATTGAAGTGCGCTTTGGCGTAGTTAGGATCAACTCGAATAGCAGCGTCAAAGTGCTCGACGGCTTTTTCAAGCTCGCCATTCGCGGCGAGCAGTAGGCCAAGATTGTTGTGGCTATCGGCATCGTCTGGTCGGATCGCGAGAGCCTCGCGGTAGTGGCGCATCGCCTCATCATACCTGCCGCTTCGGGCGATGTATCTCGCCAAGTTATAGTGCGCAAAACTCGAATTTGGGTCGATCTCAAGTGCTCGCGTCCAGAGCGTCTCGGTATTGCGCCAGTAAGCGGTTTGCCGCCAAGTCAAGCACGCTAGCCCAATTATAATCGCTACAGCAGTGGCGCCTATCGCTGTAACAGGCGGTAACCCAATGGGCATTTGATGTGATCCTCGTAGAAAGAATAACAAAGCTCCGCCTGCCAGCACCGCCAAACTCATGCACGATAGATAACTGTACCTGTCCGCCACCAGCTGCGGACCGGTTGGAACCAGTCCCAAGACCGGAGCCAAC
>DASXSW010000055.1:0-10796 GCA_036505755.1 Binatia bacterium
CCAAATCACATAACAGCCCATCACGTGTTCGAGTCCAATTCGACGCTGGTGACCCTGGGCCGCCTTTGAAAGATAAATCTTTTGCGTAAACGTTGGGTTGTCTTTCTCTCCTTGCCGGGTAATCGAGATGGCATTGAGGACAAGCGAGACCGTGCCGGCCAGCATCGCGCGATTGTTGGACGAGGGATCCCATGTAAAGACTTCGGGGGTCATCGTCTCTTGAAACAGCGCCTTCACATATTTTACAGCGTCGAGCGTGTTCTTCGAATTGATGGCAACGTAACCAGAGGGATCTTGTTCGTGGGCGCCGAAAGCATACATGATCGTGCGCATGGCCATTGCCGTATCGAGTTCCTGAGCGAGGCCAATGCCCACTGGAACGTTGTGCTTCTGTTTGATCTTGCGGCCGCCCTCGAGAATTTTATCCCAACTATCCGGCACGACGCCGACGTCGTCCCACAAATCTTTGCGCCAGTTTATCGGATCCGGCGTGAACTGCGGGGAAAAAGCGTAATACCTCTTGGTCTTCGGATTGTACGTGCTCTTGATCGCGAGATCGATGGGTTTGCCGTGCTTCTTCTCGCACTCCGCGTACACGTCTCTCATGTCCACCACCTGCTCCTCGTAGAACGGCGGCGGCCAGTTGAAGAGGAATATATCGTGACCTTTCTGGGCGGACACCTCGGCCGCCGCGCGGGCACTGATCCCGGCGATGCCGATGTTGTCCACGGTCACTTCCGTGTTGTTCTTATCGCCCCACTCCTTGACATATTTCTCGTTGAACCATTTGTCGAAGGCGGGGACGAAGTGCACCCACTGAAGAATTTTCAAAGTCTTCTTCGCGGCGGCGCCGTGAGAGCGCCCCGGCAAAATCAAAGGCGCGCCCAGCCCAGCAGTGAGCGCCCCAGCCGCAGCCGTTTTAATGAAATCGCGTCGGGTGAATCGCCTTTTTGCCATAGCCATTCCTCCTTTTTTTGGTCAGAACTTTCTCACTTGAGGTTTAGGGCATCGCGAATCCTAGCCGAACGCCACCAGACCGGTATCCGCCACCGGGAAACATAATGGACATGCTACCACGAAGTCAATTTCAAAAGTCGGCTCTGACAACGCTCTTCATCCGTTCGTACGATTCTAAAAATTAAAACCGCGCTTGCTCGTTCAATCGACGTGACTCCAGGCATGATAGGAACTGCGCACGAGCGGCCCCGACTCGACATGGCGAAAGCCCAATGCCTTGCCTGCCGCCTTGAATTTCTGGAACTCTTCCGGTGTCACATAGCGTTCGACTTTGAGTTGGCGGTTGGATGGCTGCAAATACTGGCCGATGGTGACGATGTCGACGTCATTGTCCCGCAGATCTCTGAGTGTCGCCATGACTTCGTCTTCCGTTTCGCCGACGCCGAGCATAAAGCCGGATTTTGTCAGCATCTCGCCGCGGAAGTTTTTTGCTTCTTTCAAAATATTCAATGAGCACTCATAGGTGTGGCCAGGGCGGACTTTGCCGTAAAGGCGCGGCACGGTTTCGATATTGTGGTTCAAGATTTCAATACCGGCGTTGACGACGGTTTCTAGAGCTTGCAGGTTACCCTCGAAGTCGGGGATTAACAATTCGACGCGGATCCCCGGATTGAGTGACTTGATCCAAAAGACCGTCTTGGCAAAATGAGCCGCGCCGCCGTCTGGGAGATCATCGCGATTGACCGACGTGACGACAATGTGATCGAGACCGAGATCTTTGACGACGAGCGCGACGTTGCGCGGTTCTTCGGGATCGAGCGCCGATGGCTTGCCTTTGTCGATGGCACAGAAGCGGCAGCCGCGCGTGCAGGTGTCGCCCAAAATTAAGAACGTCGCGGTCTTATTGCCCCAGCACTCGCCGATGTTCGGACAACGCGCCTCTTCGCAAACCGTGTGAAGGTTTTTCTCCCGCAGGATGCGCTTGAGTCGGAGATAGTTGGGGTTTCCGGGAGCTTTAACTTTGATCCAGTCGGGGTGTCGGCGGGGCATGGCTTTTCAAGCAGGTCGAGGATCGAAGATCGAAGATCGAGAATCGCGATCTTCCATCCTCCATCCTCCATCTTCGGCGAAGTCGTGTTCTTTAACACCCGTATAGCCAAACAGTTGAGCAAAATGATTGAGAAACCTGTCTCTAGCGCGCTCGATACTCTGCTCTGTGCCTAGCTCTCGTGCCATGGAGGTTGTGTCAGCCCAAGTCAGGCCGCAGGGAATGATCCGGTTGAAGTAAGTGAGATCCGTGTTCACATTGAGCGCCAAGCCATGAAAGGTGATGCACCTTCGCACGGCAATGCCGATGGCGGCGATCTTTCGATTGTCGATCCAGATTCCGGTAAAAGGAGGCCGGCGCGCGCCTTCGAGCCCATGCTCTTTCAAAGTGCGAATTGCCGACAACTCTAGATTCCTCACGTAACGATGCACGTCCTTGCGCAGCTTGGATCGTAAATCGATGATTGGATAAACGACCAGCTGCCCAGGCCCGTGATACGTTACATCGCCACCGCGGCTGGTGCGATGGATCGGCACGTCCTGCGCTGCCAGGACATTCGATTCATCGCCCCCTCGGCCAAGTGTGTAAACATGCGGATGTTCGACGAAGAGAAGAATGTCGGCAAATGTCTTGCGCTGCTTCAACGCGACAAGCGTCTCTTGCACCTCAAGAGCCGCAAGATATTCCATGCGACCGAGATTTCGGTAAAGCAGCATAGGGAGACTCGTAGCTAAACACTTATCGTCCCCGTCGGATAGTTTCAAGTTCGCGCCAACCCGGGGGGCTGTTTGACAGAAAAGAGCTGCGACGGCTACATTCGGCGAAAATTTTGCGGGAGAATTCGAATCACATGCCTCAAGCTTCCTTTAATCCACCCTGGTTTGTGCGTAAAGATCTCGACGGCTTTTTCGGCTTGATGATCGATAATCTGATTCAGCTGATCCTTATCGTCACTCTTTGTCGCGAGTTGGTTCGGCTGCCGGATGAATACATTTTCGGCAAGATTCTTCCTGGCGCGGCGATTTCGATTCTCGTCGGCAATTTTTTCTATGCATGGCAGGCGCGCCGGCTCGCGCGTGAGACCGGGCGTGACGACATCACCGCACTGCCCTACGGTATCAACACCGTAAGTCTGTTCGCTTTTGTTTTCTTTATCATGTTGCCGATCGTTCAGGAGACCAAGGACCCTGTGTGGGCCTGGAAAGTCGGGCTCGTCGCTTGTTTCCTCAACGGCGTCATCGAGATTGCCGCCGCTTTCATCGCCGAGAGCGTGCGCCGGGTGACGCCGCGCGCCGCGCTCTTATCGGCGTTGGCGGGCATCGCGATTACTTTTATCGCGATGGATTTCACATTTAAGATTTTCGCTCAGCCATTGGTGGCGATGGTGCCGATGGCGGTGATCTTCGTCGCGTACTTTTCGCACCAGAAACTGCCGCTCGGGCTTCCCGGTGGGATGGTAGCGATCGCCATTGGAACTGCTCTTGGTTGGCTGCTTGGGGCTATGAACGGCAAAGCGCTGAACGCGAATTACACCTTGGCACTGCCGGCGTTCACCGGTGGGTCACTCTGGGAAGCGCTCACGCATCCCGCGTTTCTCAATTATTTCTCGGTGATTTTCCCCATGGGGATTTTCAACGTCGTTGGGTCACTGCAGAATATCGAAAGCGCCGAAGCCGCCGGCGACCGCTTCCGAACATTTCCATCACTGATGGCGAACGGTGTCGGCTCGGTGGTCGCGGCGCTTTTTGGCAGCGTGTTTCCCACGACGATCTATATCGGCCACCCGGGTTGGAAACGGCTAGGCGCGCGTTCGGGCTATTCGGCTCTGAATGGCATCTTTATTAGTCTTCTCTGTTTTACCGGCACGATTCAAGCAGTGCTCGGACTGATTCCGTTGCAGGCCGGCATCGGGATACTTCTTTACATCGGCATCATCATCGTCGCCCAGTCGTTTCAGGAAACTCCGAAGGAACATGCTCCGGCAGTGGCACTGGGGATCGTGCCGGCGTTGGCAGGTTGGGGCTTATTAATGGTTGAAACGGGACTGAGGGCTGCAGGCAAGTCGCTGTTCGAAGTCGGCTTAGGCCGGTTCAATCAAGAGAGTCTGGCGATTCACGGCATGATTTCGTTGGAGCGGGGATTCATTTTTACCTCGATGATTCTCGCGGCCATCGGCGTGGCGCTCATCGAACGACGATTTTCCAACGCCGGCATGTGGTCGCTGGCAGCGGCGTTATTCTCCGCTATCGGAATAATTCACGCCTATGACCTTACGGCGGGTGGTGTCACCAGCCGGTTCGGTGTCATGGCTGCGCCTGACTTCGCCACGGCTTATTTGTTACTCGCGCTGCTATTTTTCGGCGTCGGCCTGATCGGCCGGAGAGAGTGAGGCCGGAGCGTGCTTGTTCGATTCCCAGCGAGACTCTTGGCGCGTATTACAACGATGTTGGCATGGGAAACGGATAGTCTCGATTGTTGACCTGGGTCATTTGCCAGTCGCCGTTGCCGTCGTAGCGCAGCCTCGTGAGACTGCACGGATCGAGGTGGAAAGTGCGATAATCGTTGAGATCGGTACCGGTGACGCGGCAAATGATTCCCAAAATCGGAAAATTGTGGCTGACGACCAGAATGCGTTCCGCTTCCTGGTGCCGCCGTACAATCTGAGTCAAAGCATTCCAAGCCCGCTCAGCGACATCGCCGAGCCGCTCGCCACCAGGAACGCTTATTTCCGCAGGGATACTCCGCCAGCGTGCTAGAAACTCGGCGTAGTTGGTTTTGATTTCGTTAAAGGTCAAACCCTCGAGCTCGCCGTGATCGAGCTCGCGCACATCGTCCTCGATCGTCACGGATAACTTATGTGGCTGGCTGATGAGCTCAGCGGTTTGGCGCGCGCGCCGAAGGTTACTGGAATAGATCGCGTGGATTTCTTCCTGGCTTAAGAGCGTCGCGAGCTGCTCGGCTTGGCGAATGCCAACGTCGCTCAAGTCCCGGTCGATCGAGCCCTGGCAGCGGCCTTGGAGATTCCAATCCGTGGCGCCGTGGCGTACTAAAAGAATTTGCACAGCGAAACGATCTCAAGCAAACGGTCTGCTGAAAATCTCCTTTCAACAGTTCGCACAAATTAACTCTCTTCCAAGAAAGCGGTGTTTACCTTGATCTTGGCCTTGGCCTTCAGACCTTCCAAAAATTTGATCAGAGCGCGCTGGCGGCTTTCCGCTAAAGCCTGTTTTCTGAGTATGTCTTTTTCTTTTTCGAATTGCCCCATGTCGGCGCCCTGGCTATCTTTGAATGCAAAGAGATAGAGGATATCTTTCTGGGTGTAGAGTCTATCGGGAATCGGCTTTTGTGGCGACACGGCTATCGGACCGGCTTTCATTTCCGCGAGTTCGCCGATCTTCGGCAGCTGCGGCGCGCTGCGCGAGAACCAGCCGGTCTCATCGAGTTTCAGATTATTCGCTTGGGCGAGCTTGACAATATCCTTCTCTTTTCTAAGCTGCTCGAGCAAGCTGTTGCCTTTTTGCAGAGCCATTTCGTAAGCCTTGGATTCTTTTAGGCCCTTCTCGATTTGTCCTCTCGCGTTCTCAAGCGGTGGAACGGTCGGTTCGATTCTCTGCTTGAGCCGCAATATATAGTACGCGTTGTTGCCTTCAATGATTGGACTGACGTCCTTCGGTGCCAATGCGAACGCGTTCTTATAAAATTCCTGATTGTCGCCGATTTCCGGCACGGTCTGACCGACGGAAAGCCAATTCGTCACGCTCACTTTGGCGCCGCTCTCTTGCGCCAGCTTGTTGAAGTCACTGCCGGAAAGCGCCTTTTCGCGGTCGCGATCGGCAATCTTGGCGGCCTCACGTTTTGCCTTTTCGTTTTTCAGCGCCTTGATAATCTCAGGGGTGGCTTCTTTCAGTGTCGGCGTCTTTTCATTCTTCATATCCTCGACTTTGAAAATCTGAAAGCCTGCCGGGGTTTCTACCGGGTTGCTAATCTCGCCCTTGGCGAGACTAAAAATAGTTTTTTCGACCGTTGGCGCCATTTGCCCTTGCGTGACCCAACCCGCGTCGCCACCTTTAGCGGCGCTGGGGTCATCCGATTCGCGTTTCGCCAACTCGGCAAAGTTTTTGCCGCCGCGCGCTTCTTTAACGATGCGGTCGGCGCGCTCTCGCGTGGCTTTTTTTTGATTTGCATCAGCCTCAGGCGCGAGCCGAATCGATATGTAACCAACTTTCGCTTCTTTGGGTTTACGAAACTTACTTTCTAGATTGGCCTGATAATATTCTTCGATTTCTTTGTCGCTCACTTGAATTGCCGAAGCAAATTGCTCGTAAGGGTAATTGAGATACTCAACTTGAACTTTCAGCGGCTCTTTCAGCGATTCTTTGTTGCGCTCATAGAACTTTTTAATGTCATCTTCGCTAAGCTTGACCTGCGAAACAAAATCGCTCACCGGCAGCTTGATATAGTAGAGATTGAGTTTTTCTTGGTCGAGACGATAACGGTCACGCACCTCGGCATCGGTCACTTGTACGGAGTCGACAATGATGCTGTAAAGACGTTGCATCGTGAGCTGATCGCGTTGTTCCTCTTCAAATTGCCCCGGCACCAGCCGATTGGCTTCGAGAATTTTCAGATAGTGGTCTTTGCTGAAACGTCCGGCGACCTGAAATTCGGGCGCTTTGCCGAGATGGTCGGCCAAGTCGTCGTCAGTCGCCAAAAGCCCGAGGCTGCGCGCTTCCTGGAGAACTAGTTTTTTCTGAATCAATTCCTCGATCAAGTTAGCTTTAAGATTTAGCCCCTTGATCATCTCCGGCGTCAGCGATCCCTTGAGAATCTCACGGTAGCGCTGGACAGCACGCTCGTATTGGAGGGCAAATTCGCGCTGGCTGATGGTTTCGCCGTTGACCTCTGCGACTTCTGCGGTCGTTGAGTCGCGATATTTACTGCCGCCATAAAATGCAACAAATACGACGATGATGATGCCAAGGAGGATCGTAATTCCCCAATTTCTCTTCTGTTTACGCAAAAAATCGAGCATGTGACAGAGAACCTTTCGCAAAAAGGGGTAAAGAAATGCCTTTCCATGATAAAAAATGGGCTTGGCCAATGCAACCGGCTAGAATTGGCTAATGCGAATTTTCTTTAAGTTTTTCCTTATCTTGCTTGATTCTGCCAAATCTGTTATTTTCTCGTTGCTTATCCTTTTTTTTCGCGCACAAGAAGGAGTTTGCTGATGTTGGATGCCCTGTTCGGCGTCTTTTCTAACGATCTCGCGATTGATCTGGGGACCGCCAACACTCTGATCTACGTTAAGAACCAAGGCATCGTATGTAACGAGCCGTCAGTCGTCGCGGTGCAACAACGAAACGAGCGCGGCGGCAAAAAAGTTCTCGCAGTCGGCGCCGAAGCGAAACGGATGTTAGGTCGAACGCCCGGCAGCATCGTTGCCATCCGGCCGCTCAAAGACGGTGTCATCGCCGACTTCGAGATTACCGAGGCGATGCTGCGTTACTTCATCCAAAAAGTTCACAACCGGCGCACGCTGGTCCGGCCGCGCATCATTGTCGGCGTGCCGTTCGGCATCACCGAAGTCGAGAAGCGCGCGGTGCGAGAGTCTGCCGAATCGGCGGGGGCGCGGGAAGTTTATCTGATCGAAGAACCCATGGCCGCCGCTATTGGCGCGGGATTGCCAATTACCGAGCCCACCGGCAACATGATCGTCGACATCGGCGGCGGCACCACCGAAGTCGCCGTGATCTCACTTTCCGGCATTGTCTTTTCACGCTCGGTGCGGGTCGGCGGCGACAAGATGGACGAGGCGATCGCGCAGTTCATCAAACGAAAATATAATCTGCTCGTCGGCGAACGCACCGCCGAGCTGATCAAAATCACCATCGGCTCGGCGTATCCTAGCGACGAGGTGCAGACGATGGAGATCAAGGGACGCGATCTGGTCGCCGGTGTGCCCAAAACCGTGGTCATCACGGACGAAGAAATTCGCGACTCGCTGCTCGAACCGATCAATCAAATCGTCGAGGCGGTCCGGCTTTCGCTTGAACGCACGCCTCCCGAGCTCGCCTCAGATATCGTCGATCGCGGCATCGTGCTTGCGGGCGGCGGCGCGCTCTTGAGGAATCTAGACATTCTTTTGCGCGAGGAGACCGGCTTACCGGTGATGATGGCGGACGATCCATTGACCGCCGTCGTCATGGGCGCAGGCAAAGCCCTGGATGAGATTTCACTCCTCAGAGAGGTCGCGGTTCATTAGACTGAGGTCCGCATGGATTCTGACGGTTGGAGGCGATCGAGCCTTCCATGCTCGCTTTTCTGCGTAAGAACCAAGTTGCTTTAAGCTCCTGCTGCTGTCTTCTGCTGTCGATCTACATATTAACCGCCGCCGCGCGCGGTCAATTGAAGAACGAGCCTCTAAGCGCATTGCTCATGTGGATCATGCGGCCTTTGCAAATTGCTTCGCAGGAAACGGTCAATTGGATAAAGGGGTTTCAGGAAAATTATGATACTCTTGCCGGTTTCCGCTCAGAGAACGAAAGACTACGCAAGCGGGTCCAAGCCCTTGAGGTTGAAAGACAGAAACTTTTAGAGGCCGACGCGACCAACCGCCGGCTCAAAGAGTTGCTTGATTTCCGCAGCCATTTACCCGACACCGCGATCACCGCGTCGATCATTGCCAATAGCGCCAGCAGTTGGTTTCAAAGCTGTCTTCTCAACAAGGGGAGTGCCGACGGCGTTCGCAAAGGAATGGCCGTGGTCACGCCCTTGGGCGTCGTCGGACAGGTGGTCGCCGTCACGGCGCGCACGGCGAAGGTGATCCTTTTGACCGATCCCAATAGCGGCATCGATGTGCTAGTGCAGCGGACGCGCAGCCGCGGCATCGTTTCCGGGTCGTTAGAAGACGGCACGGTGCTTAAGTACGTCAAACGGAGTGAAGACATCCAGGAAGGCGACAGGCTGATTACCTCCGGCGTGGACGGGGTGTTTCCCAAGGGCCTCATGGTCGGCACGGTGATCAAGGTGCGCAAGCAGCATCTCGGCTTGTTCCAATTCATCGAAGTCCTTCCGGCGGTCCGGTCCGAGCGCGTCGAGGAGGTTCTGGTCGTCGCGGCGGAGAGCGGGGCAGAAAAGAAACCGTGAGGGCCGCAACCGTCGGCGTTTTTCCCATGAGGCTCTTTTTGCTCTATTTTTCCGTCGGGGTCTTTCTCATAGTGCTCCAAGGCACTCTTCTTCGCCTGCTGCCGTTCGGTCCCGTCGTGCCTGACCTCGTCCTGGTGCTGTGCGTCTACTTGGGACTGCATCATCCTACGATGGGGGCGGCATTGGGTTCCTTCCTATTGGGTTATTCGGTCGATGTCGTCTCAAGCCGCTTGCTGGGGCTCAACGCTTTTGCCATGTCGCTCGTGTTTTTGTCGGTGTACTTGAGTTCACGGTCGATCTGGATACAAAACCCTCTCGTTACTTCCTTTGTGGTGCTGCTCGCGGCGCTCGTGAAAGGAGCGGCTTTGGTGCTGCTATGGGCCGTCTTCCTCAGCGTGGAAGGATTTTGGCTAGGCGCCGCGCGATATATTATAATGGAAGCGCTCGTGGCGGCATTGCTTGCGCCGGTGCTTTTTGCTCTGCTAAGACGTGGGCAAAATTACGTCGAGAAATTTCGCGTTGCCGCCCAATAGAAGCCATGACTGCACTTACCGAGATCAACAAACAAGACGGTGCGCCTGAACTGCGCCGGCGGGCCGGCCTGCTCTACGCTCTGCTCATCGTCGCATTTTTTGGTCTCGTGTCCAGGCTGATTTTTCTCCAAATCATTCAGGGGGAGCGTTATACCTTTTTGTCGGAGAATAACCGCGTACGGCTCAAGCGGGTGCCGGGCACTCGCGGCATGATGTTCGACCGCCAAGGTCAGTTGCTCGTCGACAGCCGGCCTTCCTTCGACCTCATTTTTGTCCCCGAAGATGCCGATGATCCGGCCAAGACCTTGCGTTTGCTGGCGCAATATCTAAGGCGAGACGAAAAGGAGCTGCTAAAAACTTTTGAAGAGTCCAAGAGCCGGGCGGCTTTTGACGAGATGGTGTTGGGTCGGGATGTCGACTGGCCTGCGGTCGTCGCCGTGGAATCGCACCAACTCGACTTACCCGGGGTCAGTTTGCGGACTCGGCCACGGCGCAATTACACAGACGGACCGATGGCCGCGCATGTCTTGGGCTATCTCGGCGAGATTAATCAAAAGCAATTGAATATTCTAAAGGAACAAGGTTACGTCGTCGGCGACGAGATCGGCCAGTACGGGCTTGAGCGGCGCTGGGAAGAGTTGCTGCGTGGCCAAAGCGGCGGACAGCAGGTGGAAGTCGACGCGCTGGGCCGCCGCGTGCGGGTGCTCCACGAAGTGACCGACGTACCAGGATATACGGTTCGTCTGACTTTGGACCGACAGATGCAGGAAGCCGCTTACGAGGCGCTCAAAGGCAAAGAGGGGACGATCGTTGCCCTTGATGTGCACAGCGGGGCGATCCTTACCCTGGCAAGCACGCCGGCATTCGATCCCAACGTCTTTGCCCGAGGTATCAAATCCGATGAATGGAGCGCGTTAATCAAGGATCAGCTGCGACCCCTCAGCAATCGCGCGACCCAAGGTCAATTTCCACCGGGATCGACTTTCAAAATTATCATGGCGATTGCCGCGCTCGAGGAAGGAGTCATCAACCCGGAAAGCTTCATTCAAGACCCGGGTTTCTTTTTCTTCGGTAACCGCAGTTTTCGCGACTGGAAAAAAGGCGGCCACGGC
>DASXSW010000056.1:0-6839 GCA_036505755.1 Binatia bacterium
CGTCGGTCGTTTCGCGCAGCGAGCGGAGGCCGAAAAGCTCCGAGAAACCTTAAGAAACGCCGAAAAGCTCGAACGAGCCGCCGTCACCAGCCGTTAATTCCCTGGGATGCGCTCGCGTGGAATTTTGATTCGATTCGCACAGACGGAAAGGACCGCATCATTTACAGTCGTCATCGTAGTAGTCGGATAGAACAGACAGCGAAAGTGTATGCGGAGTCTCCGCTTTGTGCAGAAGATAGGATCGATGTTCGATAATCCGGTTCGGAGCACCGAGCCATGACCTTCAGGATTGCACGCATATCTCGTCGAGTTGCAGCAAAATGGAAGGCGACAAAGGTGGGGTTATCGTGGCGAGCCAGTGGCCGTTACGGATCAGCTTTGATAGTCCGTGAAATGCGCTCCGGTTTTAACTCGTGGATGTTGCTCGATGAAGGTTGCCCTCGTTCATGATTGGCTCCTTGGGATGAGGGGTGGAGAAAAATGTCTCGAGGTTTTCTGCGAACTTTTTCCTGACGCCGACCTTTACACCTTGATTTATGCTCCCGACGGGGTCTCTTCAATCATTCGGCGGATGAAAATTTATACTTCGTGGGTGAACCGAATGCCGTGGGTCGGACGGACGTATCGCTATTATCTGCCTTTGTTCCCTCGTACGATCGAAAGGTTTGATTTAAGAGACTATGATCTTGTACTGTCTAGCAGCCATTGCGTTGCCAAGGGCGTTCATGCCCATAAAGCGCTTCACATTGCATATATTTATGCACCCATGCGTTACGTCTGGGACCTGCACGACGCTTATTTCGGGTCGGATAGCTCCAGGTTGGCTCAAATCGGCATGGCGACGTTTCGCCGTTATCTTCAAAACTGGGACGTTCGCTCTTCACAAACCATTGACTATCTTGTCGCGGATTCACAAAATATCAAGGCCAAAATCCATCAGTTGTACGGTCGGGAAGCGGCTGTTATCTATCCGCCTGTTGATACACTGCGATTCTTTATTCGGGACCGGCCAGGCTCCTACTATTTAGTGGTTTCCTCTCTGGTGCCTTACAAGAGAATTGATGTTGCCATACAAGCATTCAATGCGCTAAAACTACCTCTTAAGATTGCCGGCGATGGTCCGCTTAGAAAAGCGCTGGAGAAGACCGCAGCGTCAAATATTGAATTTCTCGGCTGGGTGGATGACGCACGTTTATCGGAACTTTATGCCAGTTGCCGGGCGCTGTTATTTCCAGGAGAGGAGGATTTTGGAATCGTGTCTTTGGAAGCTCAGGC
Organism: Binatia bacterium; assembly: GCA_036505755.1. Lineage (GTDB taxonomy): Bacteria > Desulfobacterota > Binatia > UBA9968 > UBA9968 > DP-20. The sequence continues at coordinate 1,276 of DASXSW010000056.1, forward strand.
GAGCGGCAGGCCAGTGATTGGCTACGGAAAGGGTGGATTACTTGAAACGGTTATCGGTTTCGATCGTGCTTCACCGCAGCGGTACCCGACGGGACTTTTCTTTTCGGAACAGCGAGCGGAAAGTCTGATCGCCGCGGTTGAGCTTTACCAGAAAAGCCAGAGTGAATTTGTCCCCGATCAGATTCGACAACACGCTTTGAAGTTTTCACGCGAAAGATTCAAGCAGGAAATGGCCGAGTATATTGACGTTTGCGTGAATCAGTTTCGTCGGGATCGCTAAGCCATGCTTAAAAAGCACAATGAGTTTTTCAAAGGGCTACTGCTGACGAGCGACCTGTGCTTCGTGAGCTTTGCTTGGTGGCTGGCCTATACGGCGCGATTTCATACTGGTCTTTTTGATGCGACAGAACTGTTTATTGCTCGACATTACGTCATTGCGTGGCTGATCATTCTTGGCGTATGGGCGGTCGTTTTTGAATCGGCCGAATTTTATCGCCCGCGCCGCCTCTCGACGCATCACCGTGAGACCGTAGAGCTCATCAAGTGCTCCGCGATCGCGCTGCTCATATTTTTGGCGGTGCTATTTATTATTCACGAGGTGGTTCTATCGCGGATCGTCGTCGTGGTGTTTTGGTGCTCGAGTTTGTTCTTGGTGAGCCTCAGTCATCATGTCTTCCGTGAAGGACTCCGATTAGCGCGCCGCCGCGGCTACAATTTACGACATGTGTTGATTATCGGCACGCCAACTTTGGCCGGCTCGCTCGTAAATAGATTGAAATCCTATAAACGTCTGGGGCTGAGAATTGTCGGATTTTATTTAACCGAAGGCGCAGTTCCTCCTAGCTTGACGGATGAGGTCACTAGGATCGCTAGCGAAGAAGAACTTGCCACGCTCATCCGTCGCGGCACCATTGACCAAGTGTTCGTCGCATTGCCGCTCGAACAGGCGGCGAAGTTGCGGCAGATTCAAGAATGGCTCGGCGACGAGCCCGTAACCATACACTTTGTGCCCGACTTGGGAGAAATGGCGACGCTACGTGGCAGTGTCGAGGAATTCGATGGGCTTCAAATCATTAGTCTGCAGGCGTCTCCGCATGCTGGTTGGAACGCGTTTTTGAAACGAGTTGTCGATTTGTCTGTGGGCGCGCTAGCTCTGGTCATTTTTGCGCCGATGATGTTACTCATCACCGTTGCGATTAAGTGCTCCTCCCGTGGGCCGATATTTTACCGACAGGAGCGCATGGGCCTGGACGGTCGTCGATTTGTCATGCTTAAGTTTCGCAGCATGATCGAGGACGCCGAGCAATCCACCGGCCCGGTTTGGGCTGCGGAAGATGACCCGCGGGTGACTCCTATCGGGCGGTGGCTGAGGCAGACGAACTTGGATGAGCTGCCGCAGTTGATCAATGTGCTGCGGGGGGAGATGAGTCTCGTGGGCCCGCGTCCGGAAAGGCCTCCTTTGATCAATGAATTTCGCAAGTCGATTCCCAAGTACATGCTGCGTCACAAGGTGAAAGCCGGCATGACGGGGTGGGCGCAGATCCATGGGTGGCGCGGTAATACTTCGTTAGCAAGTCGCATCGAGTACGATCTCGACTATATTGAGAACTGGTCGTTGTGGCGCGATATAAAAATTCTCGCGCGGACTTTGTTCGCCGGCTTCCGCAATGATCGAGCAAGTCATCGTAGGGAGAATCGCTTATAGCTTGGCCTACCCTGCTGTCTTCGACTGCTATTTTAACCGGACATTTTCGGCACCTCATGCAAAAATTCGTATTGTGGTGGGAGCGAGGGTTAATCGCGGCGCTTGCCCTATCGGTTGGCTTGCTCGGCATCGGCCGAATGGAATTCATCGCTCCCGGCGGCGGCAGCATAAGCGCTTGGAGTGTCTCCCGGACGACGTTTTTTTTCTGGCTGGTGCTGAAATTTCTGCTACTAGTTCGCAGTGGTTGGGCCGTCACTGGGTTATCCAGGTTGCGTTCTCTCTCGCCGCTTTTTTTATTCTTCACGCTTGTCACCTTGTCCCTGCTGCCGGATTTTCATCAGGCGGGAGATTATCGATATTTTTTCTTTGGCTGTGCACACGCCGTGATGCTGGTCGATCTTTTTTCATCCGGTCCACACAGACGATGGCTACCTTTGCTGCTGGGGTTAATGCCGCTGGTCCTGGTTGCACGCGGTTTCGTTCACGATCCGTCAGTTCTCGATTTCGACCTTTCACACCGTTTTACGTTCCCCCTGGATTCCTGGAATACCGCGGGTTATGTCTTGGCGCTGAGTATTCCGTTGTGCCTATTGGTTACGATCGTCAACGGGGGTTGGTGGCGTGCTCTGGGTTTACTCTCATGCGCCGGTCAGATGCTGGCGCTCATTTTGACCTTTTCTCGCGGCGCTTGGCTGGGTTGGGCGGCATCGATGCTTTATCTGGCGGTTACGACAGAAAAATGGAAATATATAGTCGTTCTTGTCTCGCTAACAACGACATGCGTGCTGGTTGCGCCGTCGTTACGAAGTCGCCTTGTCACGATTAGTCAGCCGCTGAGCGATCAATCCATTAGAGAGCGGGTCCAACTATTGAAAAGCTCGTTACAGCTGGGCGTGGAAAATCCTGTACTGGGCGTGGGATATGGTCGTGGCCGCTTGAAGGAATCGCTCCGCAGCCGTCTCGAGGGTACTGTGCTCGAAGACAGCCCGATTTGGCATACGCATAACGTTTATGTTGAACTGTTTGTGGAAACTGGTCTTTTGGGATTACTTTCGTTCCTTTGGTTGATCGGTCAAACTCTGTTCCGTGTGTCGCAAGCTGCACTTCAGCGCCATGGACCCGAACGGCTTATCGGACTCGCCCTGGCCGCTTCGTGGGTGGCCGCAATGGTCGCCGGGCTTGGCGATATTCCCTTTTATCATCATGAAAGCCGAATCTTTTTTTTTAGTCTATTTGCCCTGGCTCACATTTACTCTTCCGTGGGTTGAGGCGGAGCGCATAGCGCCTGAACCGAATGGAGGATTATGAAGCGCGATTGAAAAAGTATACGGGCCGTATGTCGCATTACCCTCGCGGGTCTGATGCCCGGAATCTGCCAAGGACGCCATGGCAATGTCCTCCGGGCCGGCTCACGAAGTTTTATTCCCTGACTCGATAGAATTTGCTATCATGGGGGCCAATCATGCAGAACAAGCTGACCGATAACGGGCAAATAGTTGAAAAACCTTGGGGTTATGAAATCATCTGGGCTCATACCGAGCGCTATGTCGGGAAGATTCTACACATCAAAAAAGGCGAGTCGTTGAGTTACCAGTATCACGTGGTGAAGGATGAGACGATTCGCCTGTTGTATGGCGTGCTCGAAATGGACATCGAAACCGGCGGCGAGCGGCAGAAACTTCGGTTTGTGCCGGGAGAATGTTTGCACATCGTTCCTGGGATGAAGCATCGCATGACCGCGATCGATGATTGCGATGTCTTGGAAGTATCAACGCCCGAGCTCGACGATGTGGTCAGGTTGGAGGACCGTTACGGTAGAGCCGGTTCCGGCTCAGCCAAATAGCCGAGGGAAAAAAGCTATGGACACTCCTCAAGTAAGTCTTTCTGACCGGCTGATCCAACGCCGGCTCATCTCCAGCGAAGAACTCGAGCGGGTGATGAAGCTCAAGGAGGAGCAGCAGGCCCCCCTAACTCGGCTCGTCGTCGAGCTGGGGTTTCTCTCGGAAGAAGATTTGTTGCCAGTATTGCGGGATCACTTCGATATTCCAATGATGTCCCTTAAGGACGTTGCCAATACGCCTTTACCGATCGAGTTCCCTCCCGGCATCGGCGATTTTTTCAAACTGGCTCGCATGGTGCCTGTGCAAATCGACGGGCGTGAGCTATTGGTGGCGACGACCGATCCCCTGGATCTATCGCGCCTGCATGCGCTCGAGCTCGCCGTCGGTCTGCGCGTGAAACCGGTTCTGGCGCGAGAGAAAGAAATCGCCGCACGCATCGAAGGTTTGTACAGCAGTAACTATGCAGCGAACAATCAAGAGGCGGCGCAACCGATAGAGGGAATCGGCGACGAGGAAGACGTTGCCCACTTGCGCGACATGGCGTCCGAGGTGCCGGTTATTCGGCTTGTCAACCAGATGCTCGTGCGCGCGCTCGAAAGCCGCGCCTCCGACGTTCACATCGAGCCCTTCGAGAATCAGCTCAAGGTGCGCTACCGCATCGACGGCATCCTCCACGAGATCGACTCGCCGCCGCGCCAACTGAAAGCGGCGATCATTTCGCGTCTTAAAATTCTTGCGCAATTAAACATCGCGGAGCGCCGCTTGCCGCAGGACGGACGCATCAAGACGCGGCTCGGCGGCAAGGACGTCGATCTGCGTATCGCCACCGTTCCGACGCTGTACGGCGAGAGCGTCGTGATCCGGCTCTTGGAGCGTGGCCAGATTTTTACCCAGCTCGATACCATGGGCTTTCCTGCCGCTCCGCTGGCGCGATTCAATGAGATGATTCTAAAGCCCCATGGCATGATCCTGGTTACCGGGCCCACCGGCAGTGGCAAGACGACCACGCTTTACGGTGCGCTGCAGAAAATCAACGATCCGGGTAAGAAGATTATTACCATCGAAGATCCGGTGGAATATCAGCTTGGCGGTGTCAATCAGATTCACGTCAAACCGCAGATTGGGCTGACGTTCGCGAACGGATTGCGCTCGATCGTGCGACAGGACCCTGACGTCATCATGGTCGGCGAGATCCGTGACGCCGAGACCGCCGAAATCGCCGTACAGGCGGCGCTGACCGGCCATTTGGTTTTTTCGACCTTGCACACCAACGACGCTGCCGGCGCGATCTCGCGCCTGTTGGAAATGGGTGTGCAAGACTATCTGCTTTCGTCCTCGCTGTTGGGCGTATTAGCACAAAGACTCGTGCGCCGGCTTTGCCCGACCTGTCGCAAAGAGGTCCCGTTTGCCGGCGTGGAGGGCATGCCGGCAGAGCTGGAGTTTCAAAATGGCAACACTTTCGTGACTGTGTGGGAGGCCGTCGGTTGCGGCGCCTGCAGCGGCACGGGCTATTTGGGCCGGGTCGGCATCTTCGAACTGCTGCCGGTGACTTCAGAGATCTGCAAGGTTATAGTCCAGCGCGCCGATGCCGGCGCGATTCGCAATCTGGCTATCCAGCAGGGTATGCGCCTGCTCAGAGACGACGGTTGGGACAAGGTCCGCCAGGGCGTTACAACGCTCGCCGAAGTATTACGGGTGACTAGAGAAGAGGCATAGATACCTTTGTTCAAAGGTTCAAGGTTCAAAGTTCAAGGTGCGCGCCTCGCGCATCCTGAGCTTCGAAGGATCCGTCACAAATCTAAGAAAGATCCTTCACTGTGTTCAGGATAGGCCTTGAACGTTGAACCTTGGAACCTTGAACGGCTACTTTTAAAGAGTCATGGCATTTTTTCAGTATCGCGCCGCGGATCATGCGGGCAAGGTTGTCGAAGGTGTTATGGAAGCCGACGCCGAGCAAAGCGTGATCTTACGTCTGCGCGAGATGGGTTGCGTGCCCTTGCGCATCGCTCTACCCAGCG